>JBJTRH010000001.1:0-4796 GCA_046076065.1 Planctomycetaceae bacterium
CCCAGGTCGCGGTGAACACCAACGCCGCCGCCGCGGCGGCGACCCTCACCGCGACGATCACCACCTGCTCCTGCTCGGCAAGCCCGACATCGGCATGACGCTCAACGGCTGCCTCGCCGGCCTCGTGGGCATCACGGCCAGTGCGGCATTCACCAACATCCAGTGCTCGGCCCTGATCGGCGCGATCGCCGGGGTGCTGGTGGTGTTCTCGGTGCTGTTCTTCGACCGGATCAAGGTCGACGACCCGGTCGGTGCCACGAGCGTGCACCTCGTGTGCGGCATCTTCGGCACGCTCTGCGTGGGCCTCTTCACCACGAGCGACCTCTCGACGACCGTGGCCAACACGCCGATGGGCGCGGCGGCTGTCGGCGGCCCCTACGCCGGCCTGTTCTTCGGCGGCGGCACCAAGCAGTTGATCGCCCAACTCGTGGGCGTCCTGATGGTGGGTGCCTACGTCGTGCCGGTCTCGGCGATCTGCTGGCTGATCATCAAGGCGGTCGTCGGCCTGCGGGTGGCCCCGCAGGAGGAGATCGAGGGCCTCGACATCGGCGAGCACGGCAACGAGGCCTACCACGGCTTCGTCATGGTGCGAACCGAGTAACCGTCCAGAAGGATGCCCCAACGGCGTGGGCGGGCAATCCGCCTCGTCCGCCCACGCCGGGGCATTTTTGGCTGGGAAATGGCGGGGAACGAGCAGCGACGGGCCTCCTTCGGGAGGCCCGTTTGCGTTGGTCCGCAGTCACGCCCGGCGGAAGCCGCCGTTGACGGGCAGCACCTGGCCGGTGACGAAGCCCGCGGCCGGCGACACGAGAAAGTGCACGGCGTGGGCCACGTCGTCCGGCGTGCCCCAGCGGCCGAGCATGCTCTCGCGCGTCGCCCGCCGCTGCCAGGCTTCGCTGGCATGCTCGCCCCACGCGGTCTTGATCCAGCCGGGAGCGACGCAGTTGACCCGCACCGTCGGCCCCAGCGATCTTGCGGCACTCCGCGTGAACGCCATCACGGCCCCTTTCGTGGCCGCAAAGAGCTCGCCGCTGTCGCCCTCCATGCCGACGGCGGCCTGATCCCAGCCGATCGTCACGATCGACCCGCCATGCCGCTCCGCCATCCAGCGGCCCAGCGAGCGGGTGAGCGTCATGGTCGCCACCACGTCGATCGCCGTGAGGGCGTCGAGCTTCTGCCGGAAGGTCCACTTCGCCGCCGCGCCGGTCAGCACGTCGGCCCCCGCCACGAGCACGACGGTGTCGAGGGACGGCAGTGTCGCCGTCGCCTCCGCCACGAGCCGCTCCACTGCGGCCGGGTCGGTGAGGTCGGCGAGGAACGAGCCAGCGTGGGCCGCTCCGAGGGCCGCGGCCACCTCCGCCGCCCCGGCGGCGCTCCGTCCGTGGATCGCCACCCGCGCGCCTGCGGCAGCCAGTTCGAGGGCCACGGCGCGACCGATGCCCCGGGTGCCGCCGGTCACCAGCGCCGTGCGGCCCGCGAGGTCGACGGTGATCCCGGCAGCCGTCACGGCGCAGGCTCCGACGCGGCCAGCGGCAGCCGGTAGCAGGCCGCCTCCTCCGCGTTGCGAACGAGCAGCCGATCACCGGACAGGCAGGGGTTGTTCCAGGTCTGGCCGTCGAGCGCTGCGAGCCGCGCCCGCACCACATGCTTCTCGGCCGCACAGTCGACGAGCACCACCTCGCCGCTCTCGGCCTGGACGAGCAAAAATCCTCCCACGCGGAGCACCTGGCCCTGGCCGTAGCGTCCCCCCTTCCAGCAGCGTTTGCCGTCGGCGAGGGACACGCACTCGAGAATCCCGTCGGAGAGGCCGTAGGCGTGGCCGTCGTGGACGGTCACGTTCGTGAACTTCGTCTTCAGGAAGGCGGGCTGCCTCCACGCAGCCGCGAATACCGGCGGGACGCCATCCGCGGCCTCGAACATCGCGGCCCCCACGCCATACCCCTTGGTGATGAAGATTCGGCGTCCACCGTCGAGCACGTGAGCCTGCGAGCAGGTGGCGTCGGAGTTGGAGTGACCGGGCCAGTCGAAGCTCCAGAGTTCCGCGCCGTCGGCCGGGTCGTGCCCGGCCACGTTCGACTCGTTGACCGTGAGCACGACCTCGCGCCCCCCGACCTGCAGGAGCTGCGGCGAGACGTAGCTGATCTGCTGCTCGCCGCCGAACCATCTCCGCTCGCCCGTCGTGCGGTCATAGGCCGCGAGCGACACGGCCGAGCCGTCCTTTCGGGGTCCGCCCGCCGGCACGATCACGAGCGACTCGGTCACCAGCGGCGAGCCCGATCGCCCCCAGGCCACGGCCACCGCATGGGCCTCGGGATCGATGCCCACGTCGTCGAGGATGTTCTTCTTCCAGAGCACGCGGCCCGTGGCCCCGTCGATCGCATGGAGCCAGCCGGTCGCCCCGGTCGCGTAGACCACGCCGTCGGCGATCGTCGGCGTCGATCGCGGACCGATGCCGCCGAGCACCGTCTGATGCCGCCCTGGCACGGCCACCGTCCACTCCACCTCGCCGGTCGCCACCGACTGGCACGAGACCACTTCCTCCTCGCCCCGCTGCTCGAGGGTGACCGCGTGGTCGCCGCAAGTGACGAAGCCGCTCCAGCCGGCCCCGATCGGCCGCCGCCAGAGCCGCTCGGGCGGGCGGGCATCCCAGTCGGGCTCGACCGCCGGTCCTTCGACTGCGGCCGATCCCACAGGGCCCAGGAACCGCGGAAAGTCGCGTGGGGTCGCCTCCCACGGGGCGGCCGCCGCGGCAGCGGTGGCCGAGGCCTTCGGCAGCGTGCGGTCGCGGGACGGGCTCCAGCGAAACATGAACTGCGGAACCAGGTCGCCCGACACCCGCTCGATCCGGAGCACCGCGCAGGCGAGGCCCACCGCCGCCAGCAGGCCGATCGCCACGCCCCGCTTGAGGCGGCCGGAGTGGCCGCTCTGGAAGAGGAACCAGCCGAGCACGCTCACCACGCCAGAGAAGGCGAGGATCAGCGTGATGATGTTGCGGACGGCGGCATCGACGATCCCCCCGATCAGCGGCTCGAGCAGCCCGAGCCGGACGAGGGCCGCCGCGGCCGCCAGCGAGACGAGCGTGACGAACACCCTTGCCGGCGGCACGAGGGGCCGCGGACCCTGGGTTTTCACGGACGATTTCGGGGCGGGTCGACGGCGCGGCATGACACACTTTTACTGGATGAACGCCGGGGACGCGACTACACTCCCCGCGATCATCGGTCCGCTGACAGCCCGGCAAGGATACGGCATGCCCTCGACCAACGCCTCCGACCCGGCTCGGTCGTCCCCTGCTCCCGCAGGCGCCGCTGCTCGGCCAGCCGGCCCCTCGACAGCCGCCGTTCACGCAGGCGAGGCCCGCGAGAAGCCCAGCCACTCGATCACCGACCCGATCTTCGCCTCGAGCACCTACACCTTCTCCACGACGCAGTCGATCATCGACTTCATCGAGGAGGACCATCCCCGCGAGGAATACGGCCGCTACGGCAATCCCGGGGAGCGGGTCGTGGAGCGAAAACTCGCGGCGCTCGAGGGGGGCGAGCAGGCGGTGCTGTTCTCCAGCGGCATGGCGGCGCTCGTCGGCCTGCTGATGGCCCACGTGAGCGCCGGCGACGACGTCATCTTCTTCGACGAGTGCTACCACCGCAGCCGCGAGTTCTGCCGCAAGCACCTGACGCGATTCGGCGTGGGCTTCCGCGAAGTGAAGACCTGCGACTACGCCGCCATGGAGGCGGCGATCACCCCCAAGACGAAGTTCCTGATCAGCGAGTCGCCGACCAATCCGCACCTCAGCGTGGTCGACGCCGAGCGGTTCGCCGACATCGGCCGCCGTCGCGGCGTGCTCACGCTGATCGACGCCACGCTCGGCACGCCCTTCAACCTCCAGCCGCTCGCGGCGGGGGTCGACTTCGTGCTCCATTCCGCCACGAAGTATCTCGGCGGCCACAACGACCTGCTCGCGGGCGCCGTGATCGGCCGCACCGACCTGATGGAGCCGGTGAGGAACCTCCGTGGCATCATGGGGGGCGTCAACTCGCCCCACAACGCCTACCTGCTCGAGCGCGGTCTCAAGACCTTCGCCCTGCGGATGGAGCGGCACAATGCCAACGGCCTCGCGGTGGCCAGGTTCCTCGAGAGCCACCCGAAGGTGGAGCGGGTGCTCTACCCGGGGCTCGAAAGCCATCCCTTCCATGCCGTGGCCGCCCGCACCATGCGGGGCTGCGGCGGGCTGGTCACGTTCTTCATCAAGGATGCCGACTGGCGGAAGACGGCCAACGTCGTCGATGCGGTGACGATCCCGCGGATCGGCCCGAGCCTCGGCGGGGTCGAGTCGCTGATCGAGCAGCCGCTCGTGATGAGCTACTGGAACTACACGCCGGCGGAGCGGCAGGCCTTCCGCATCGCCGACACCATGATCCGGATGGCCTGCGGCATCGAGGATGCCGACGACCTGATCGCCGACCTGGCCCAGGCCCTCGACCGCGCGTAGCCGCCCGCCCGGCGGCGGGAGGCTTTGCAGCATGCAGTTCCGCACCCGTGCCATCCATGTCGGCCAGGAGCACGACGCCGCCACCGGAGCCGTCGTGCCGCCGATCCACCTGGCCAGCACGTTCGTCCAGCCCGACGCCTCGATGAGCTCGGCCTACGACTACGCCCGCACGGGCAGCCCCACGCGGCATGCCTTCGAGAAGACGCTCGCGAATCTCGACGGCGGCGTGCGGGCCCTGGCCTTCGCGTCGGGCATGGCGGCCACGCACTGTGCCACGCTCCTGCTCGCCCCCGGCGACGAGATCGTG
>JBJTRH010000002.1:0-6910 GCA_046076065.1 Planctomycetaceae bacterium
CGCACCGCCACCGCCACCGCCTCGATGCCACTGCGCGACACGCCCGCCCTCGCGACCGCCTCGTCGATCACGGGGAGGATCCGCTCCACGTGGGCTCGCGACGCCACCTCGGGCACCACGCCTCGCCACCGCGCATGCAGCAGTTCCTGGGTGGCGACGACGGTCGACAGCACGGTCCGGTTCCGCGCGATCACCGCGGCGGCCGTCTCGTCGCAGGTGCTTTCGATGGCGAGCAGTGGCATGGTCGGCCGGGGAGGACACGGGCGGCGGGCATCGCCCGGCCGGCACTCAGAAGTCGTACCACATCCCCATGCCGCAGCGGTTCTGGTTCGCCCACACGAACTGGTACTGGGGGTCGGAGCCGTAGAGATACTCGAATCCGACGCGGAAGAGCTTCTCGCTCCGCCATCCGCGCCATGCCCAGCCGGCCTGCACGCAGACGTTGCCCCCCCAGTCGAGTTCCTGCCGTGACATGCCGTTGATCGCGAAGAACGGCGCGCCGTGGATGCCGGTCGGGCGGGCCTGGATCAGTTCGGTGCCGAACGGAAACTCCCACGGCTCCGACCCCCCGGCGTTGAAGAACGCATACCCAACTTCGCCGTACAGCCGCAGCCAGTCGAGCAGGTAGTAGGAGTTGCCCCAGACAATGCAGTCGCGGACGTAGTTGATCCGCGGGTACCAGGGATACTTCACCATCACCTCGTCGCCGAGATGGGCGCTGTTGTGGTAGTAGGCGAGCTTCGTCTGCCAACGGCCCACGCCATACACGAGCGGCACGCCGAAGCGGTAGTCGGCCGACCGCAGGTCGCGGTCGTCCTGTGGATCGAGCCTGACGAACGCGGCGCCCTCGATCTGCACCTCGAATCCCTGGGGATGGAGCACCGGGTCGGAGCCGTATCGCAGGATCGACGCCCGCCCGCCGAGCGTCGTGTCCCAGAGCCAGCCGTTGGACACCGAGGGATGGATCGGGTCTGCAGCCGTGTCGTCGTACCAGACCGAGCCGATGCGCGGCTCCTTCGGGCCCGCGAGATAGCTCGTGTAGATCAGGTTGTTCGGCAGCAGGTGCCATCCCCAGGGCCGCGGCGTCCACAGGTCGTCGAAACAGTCGGGGTAGCCGCCTGCCGGCGGGCAGCCATCGGTGCAGCTGGAGCCGGGGTCACACGGGCCGTCGAGCACGACAGGCCCACCACGGGTCGACGGCAAGGGCTCGACGGCCCCCGGCCCCGCGTAAAAACCGTCCTCGGGCAGCGTGAGCGGGGGCAGCGTTTCGAAGCCGGGCGGGGCCTGTCCGTGGGCGGCCCCACCGAGCATCGTCGCGAGACCGAGTGCGACGATCCGGAGGAAGGGCCCGAGCCCGACGGTGCGGCGGCCCAGGGCGGCGGCGGTTGAGGAGTCGGGGTTCATACGGGCGACGGCAGCGGGGTCGAGGACCCGGGTTGCGAACCCCGGACGCCGCGGCGACACTCTAGAAGCGTGCGCGGAGGAATCCACAGAGAGATCGGCACGACGGACCCGTTTTCGCAAGCCGCCGTGCGCATCCGATTCGACGACACCGGAGTTTCGGCAAGCGGGGAAAGATCGCGAGTCGTCAGGTTTTTCAGTCCGCCTGCGTTCTCTCTTCCGCGCACGTGACGCCCATGCAGCCGCCTCCCCAATCCCCGTCGAGTCCCGCAGTTTCCGAGATCGCGATCGCGCTCGGCCGCGTCCCCAGCGGACTGTTCGTCGTCGCCTGGCGCGAGGGGGAGGCCGATCGCTGCATGCTGGCCAGCTGGGTCATGCAGGCGGGATTCGTCCCGCCGCTGGTAAGCGTGGCGATCGCCGAGTCGCGCGACCTCATGGCGGCGATCGACCGGGGGCAGCCCTTCGCGGTGAGCGTGCTCGCCGAGTCGCAGCGCGGGCTGCTCGCACGCTTCGGCAAGCCCGGCCCCGACGCCTTCACCGGGCTCGACGTGCATCGCACGGCCTCGGGGCTGGCAGCCCTCGCCGATGCCGCCGCATGGATGGAATGCCGTGCCGCCACGCGGGCCCCGCACGGGGATCACGTGGTGGTGATCGCGGAGATCGTCACTGCCGGTGGCGCCGGCGGCGAGCCGGCCGTCCACGTGCGACGCAACGGCCTCCGATACTGACCCCGTTTCACGCTGCTCTCGTGGAGGAATCGCGATGCCATCCGTCCCCTGCCGCCGCTTCCTCATGCCGACTCTGGTCCTCGCCGCGGCGGGCCTCGTGGCGGTTGGGTGCTCGGAGTCGCGACCGCCCGCCGCGACCGCTGACGCGGCCGGCACGTCGACCGCGGCCCCTGGCCAGAAACCGCGACGGCTGATCTTCATCACCAACGGCGACGACCCCTTCTGGGATGCCTGCCTGAGCGGCCTGAAGGAGGGCGAGCAGCGGTTCGCCTGTGCAAAGGCCGGCCTGACGGTCGCCCGCGACGTGAACAACGGCACCGCGGAAGGACAGATCGAGCGGCTCCGTCAGTACGCCACGCAGGACGACGTCGCCGGCGTGGCGATCAGCGTCATCCAGGCCGACAACCAGTCGATCGTCGACGAGATGAAGCGACTCCAGGCGAAGGGCGTGAAGGTGATCACGGTCGACGCCGACGTGAACCGCGACACCTTTCGCGACGCCCGTCGCTACTACATCGGCACCGACAACCGCGTCGGCGGGCGGACCCTCGGCGCCGCCGCCAAGGCGATCCTCGAGGCCAAGGGAGTGAAGGACGGGGGCTACGTCCAGTTCGCGGGCTTCACCGACAACGACAATGCCCGAGACCGGATGGACGGCGTGAGCGACGCCATTGGCGTGGCCTACGTCCAGCGCGACCGCATGGCCGACGAGATGGACCACCTGCGGGCCCGCGACAACGTCCGCAACGCGATGCAGAACCACAAGGATGTCGCCGCGCTGATCGGCATCTGGGCCTACAACGCCCCGGCGATCGCCGACGTGATCACCGAGACCGGGTCGCGCGACCGGTACGTGGTGGCGACCTTCGACGCCGCACCGCTCGCGATCGGCCAGATGGACAAGGGAACCATCGACGCGATGGTCGTCCAGAACCCCTTCGAGATGGGCGTGCAGACCGTTCGCCTCCTCAAGGCGATGGTCGAGGACGACACCGCCGTGCTCGCGGAGATGTATCCCCGCAGCGGCCAGCCCGACGGCGACATCTACACGACCGGCCTGCGGGTCGTCGTTCCCGACGACTCGTCGCCGGTGAAGGCAGCGATCTTTGATCCCGCCGTCGTGGAGTTCATGACGCTGCCGGCCTTCAAGGCCTGGCTCGCCCGCTACGGCCTGACGGGATCCTGACCGATGATCCTGCACGGCGGTCCGGCAGGCCGGGGTCTGCCCCGGCACGAACTAGCGCTCCTGGCGGCCACCGTCGCCGTGTTCGTGATCACGGGCTGGCTCGACCCGAACCACACCTACTTCACCAACTGGGCCGAAAGCCGCGACATCATCCTGCGGAACACCGCCCTGCTCGGCATCATCGCCCTGGGCTCGGCCGTGGTGATCATCGCCGGCGGCATCGACCTGGCGGCCGGCTCGATGGTGGCCTTCAGCGCCACCACCTGCGCCCTGGTGCTCACGCTCTGCTCGGCGACCGACGACCGCCGGCTGGTCACCGTGGGCCCGGTCGGCATCGCCGCCGCGGTCGCGGCGGCCCTGGGCTCCTGCCCTCTCGTCGGCCCACTGACCACCTGGCTGATCCCGGCGATCCGCCTGCCCCCCTTCGTGGCCACCCTGGCCACGCTGGTCGGCCTCCGCAGCTTCGCGCGGGCGATGTGCCTGTTCGTCACGAGGGAACGGTGGGGCAGCGAGTCACAGCAGATCAACGTCAACACGCCCTTCTTCGTGTGGCTCAAGGAGCACAACGTGTGGATCACGACGGGCACGTTCCTCGTGCTCGCTGCAGTCACGTGGCTGATCCTCTCCCGGACGGTGCTCGGGCGGCACCTCTACGCCCTCGGGGGCAACGAGCAGGCGGCCCGCCTCAGCGGCATCCGCACCGAGAACGTGAAGTGGTTCGCCTACTGCTTCGGCAGCCTCACGGCGGCCCTCGCCGGGATCTTCCTGATGGCCGACAGCAGCGTCGCCCAGCCGGGCAATCTGGCCCGTGGCTACGAGCTCAACGCGATCGCGGCGGCAGTGGTCGGAGGCTGCAGCCTGCAGGGAGGCGCCGGCACCGTGCCCGGCACCGTTCTGGGGGCCCTGTTCCTCCGCCTCGTGATCGACTCGGTGTCCAAGCTGATCAAAGCCAGCGCGGATGTCTACGAGGGGATGATCGTGGGGATCATCGTCGCGCTCGCCGTGACGTTCACCCAGCTGGGCCGGTTCACCCACGGCGGCCGCGGGCTCTTTCCCGGAGCCCGTGGGCTCGCCGCCATTCCCGCGATCGCGGTGTTCGCCGGCCTCCTCGCCACGATGGCCGCCGGCAACGTGGAGGCGCTGCGGGGCCGCACGGTTTCCTTCGGGGCCGTCGTCGGCCTCGCCGTGATCGTGGCGCTGGCCGCGGTCCGGCGGTTCGAGGGGCGCCGCGCGACATGACGCCGATCGTCGCGTTTCGCAGCGTCGGCAAGCGATTCCCCGGCGTCATGGCGCTTGAAGCCATCTCGCTCGACCTCGCCGCCGGAGAGTGCCACGCGATCTGCGGCGAGAACGGCGCCGGCAAGAGCACGCTGATGAAGGTGCTGTCCGGCGTGATCACCGACTACGAGGGGGACCTCCTCGTGCGGGGAGACCGCGTGCGGTTCCGGGGCACGCAGGACGCCGAAGCCGCCGGCATCGCGATCATCCATCAGGAGCTGAACCTCGTCGAGCAGCTCTCGGCTGCCGCCAACATCTTCCTGGGACGGGAACGGCGCACGCGGCTCGGCCTGCTCGACGACGCCGGCATGGAGCGTGAGGCGGCCGCACTGCTCGCCGAGCTCGAATGCCCGCTCGATCCCCGCACGCCGGCCGGCGCGCTGCGGGTCGGAGACCAGCAGCTGCTCGAGATCGCCAAGGCGCTCTCGCTCCAGAGCGACATCCTCATCATGGACGAGCCGACGAGCGCCCTGACGGAGGCGGAGGTGGCCCGCCTCGAGCGCGTGATCGCCCGTCTCCGCGCCCGCGGCGTCACGATCCTCGCCATCTCCCACAAGATGGACGAGGTGTTCCGGCTCGCCGACCGGATCACCGTCCTGCGGGATGGCAGGCTCGTGACCACGGTCGACCGGTCGGCGACCACGCCCCGCGAGGTGGCCGGCTGGATGGTGGGCCGGGAGATCGCCGACCACGACTTCCACGGCCGGCGGTCGCCGGGCGCCGTCGTGCTCGACGTGCAGAACCTCACCCTCCCGTGGCCCGAGCACCCCAGGGGCTACCGTCTGAAGGACGTGTCGCTCACGGTGCGGGCCGGTGAGATCCTCGGCGTCGCCGGCCTGATGGGGGCGGGGCGGACCGAACTGCTGGAGACGATCTTCGGGGCCGCGGAGCCGTCGTGGACGGGTGCGATCCGGCTCGACGGGCGAGACGTGCGGTTTGCACACCCCGCCGAGGCCTGCGCCGCGGGCGTCGCCATGGTCACCGAGGATCGCAAGCGGCTCGGCCTGTTTCCGGACCTGGATGTCGCGGCGAACGTCAGCCTCTGCGGTCTCGCGCAGGCCGCCCGCGGCGGGCTGCTCACGCCCGACCGCGAGGAGGCCCTCGTCGCCGGGCCGCTCCGGGAGACCGGGGTGAAGACGCCCGGGCCGCATGCCGCGATCACGGGGCTCTCCGGCGGCAACCAGCAGAAGTGCATCATCGGCCGCTGGCTGCTCGTGAAGCCCCGCCTGCTGCTGCTCGACGACCCGACCCGCGGCATCGACGTCGGGGCCAAGGCCGAGCTCTACCAGCTCATCGACCGGCTCTGCCGCACCGGGCTCGCGGTGATCCTCACGTCGAGCGAGCTTCCGGAACTGCTCGCCCTGGCCGACCGGATCGTCGTGCTCGCCGAAGGCCGTGTGACCGCCGAGCTGCCGCGGGCGGAGGCGACGGAGCAGCGGATCATGGAGGCGGCGACCGGAGGCTACGCGCCGAGGTAGCGGGCGACGATGGCCCGCGCCCGGGCCTCCTCGCGGGTTCCCGAGACGATCGCCCGGCCGTCGGCGAACACCGACAGCTGGATCCCCGGCTCGACATCGGCCCGCACGATCCAGCGGTTCGCCGCCACCGGACCGACCAGCGCGAGCCGCTCGGCGACCACGGCGAGATCGATCGGGCCGCCGGCCGAGGGCACCTGCACCGCGTCGCGGCCGCAGAGCGGCACGGCGCGGACCACAAGCCGGCCCTCGAGCCAGGGATGATCGGCGTGTCGGCACGTTGGGCAGCCGCTCGCACCGAGCGGAGCGAGATCGACGGTGCGCCACGCGCCCGTCCAGAGGTCGAACACGAGCATCCGTCCGGCCGTCTCCTCGACACCCACCAGCAGCTTGACCGCCTCGGCGGCCTCGACGGCTCCGACGACGAGCGCCGCTGGGCCGATGATGCCCGCGGTGTCGCACGTGGGCACGGCGCCGGCGGCAGGCGGCTCGGGAATCAGGCACCGCAGGCACGCCGTGCGACCGGGCACGATCGCCAGCACCCGCCCCTCCGCACCGATCGCACCGCCGTGCACCCAGGGGATCGACCGCAGGCAGGCGACCTCGTTGATCAGGAACCGGGCCTCGAAGGTGTCCATCCCGTCGACGATCAGATCGACGCCGCCGAGCAGGTCGACGGCCGTCGTGGGCGTGATGTCGGCGACGATCGCCTCCACCGTGGTCGCGGAGTTGATCCGGCGCAGGGCGGCCGCGGCGGCCACCGCCTTCGGCAGCCCCGCCGCCACGTCGCGTTCGTCAAACAGCACCTGCCGCGGCAGGTTCGACGGCTCGGGGACGTCACG
>JBJTRH010000003.1:0-2528 GCA_046076065.1 Planctomycetaceae bacterium
CGACCGAGAGGATGGAGAGCAGCGACGAATCCTTGACCAGCGACACCAGCTGGCCGGCCACGGAGGGAAGCACGATCCGCACCGCCTGGGGCAGCACGACGAACCGCAGAATCTGCCAGGGTGTGAGCCCGATGGCCCGGCCGCTGTCGATCTGCGCCTTCGGGATGGCGTCGAGGCCGCCGCGGACGATCTCGGCCATGTAGGCGCCGCTGAACAGGGCCAGCACCAGCACGCCGACGGCCGTGCGATAGTCGGTGCCCACCTGGAGGGCGGCGGCGATCACGTACCAGCCCACGAGCAGCTGCACGAGCAGCGGCGTGCCGCGAATCAGTTCCACGTAGATCCGCGCGGTCGCCTCGACGAGCGTCCATGTCGACCGCAGCATCAGGGCGACGACGATCCCGATCAGGCCGCTCACGACGAGCGCCGCCAGCGCCACGCCGACGGTGGTCCACCAGCCCCTCCAGAAGGCTTGGCGGTACTCCCAGACCACGCCCCAGTTCCAGGTCGTGTCGAGCCGGGAGAACGCCCAGCCGCCGGCAGCGGCCAGCAGGGCGAGCACGATCACGTGGGCGAGCCAACGGGGCATGCAACGAGTGTACCCGCCGCGAACGCGGAACGGCGTACGCCGTACGGCCCGCATCGCACCCGCGATGGCGGCTTGCTGGATGAAGGCGATGCGTCAGAAATAAAACGGGATGTCGTGGGCCCGGAAATACGCCTTCTGCTCGGCGAGAAACTCGTCGCCGAGGCGATCAAAACCGCCCTCGGCTCGAAACGCCTCGAGAAACTCGTTCACCTGCCGCCGCAGGCCGTCGTTGCCCTGCTTAAGGCCCACGGCCCACGCCTCCTCCTTGAAGGGCGTCAGGGCGGCCCGCGTCTTCGCGGGGTGCCGGCGGTGGTTGGTGTAGACCGACATCGAGTCGTAGATGAACGCGTCGGCGCGGCCCTGGATCACCTCCAGCACGGCGGCGGCCTCCGTATCGAGCACGAGCACGCGCGCCCGCTCGAGCGTCGCCGCCGCCCACTGCTGGCCGGTCGTGCCCTGCTTGACCGCCACGACACGTCCTGGCGCGTCGAGGTCGTCCGCCGACGCCACAGGCGAGTTCGCGGCGATCAGCAGGGCCAGGCCGGTTTTGAGGTAGGGCTCGGAGAAGGCGATCGATCTCGCCCGCTCCGGCGTGGCCGTCATCGAGGAGATCACGCAATCGACGTGACCGGCCTTGAGCGCGGGGATGAGGCCGTCGAAGGCGATGTTCTCGATCACCACAGGCCTGCCGACGTGCCTGCCGAGCGCCTCGGCGAGTTTCACGCTCACGCCGGCGGGGCGGCCCTCCGGATCGGTCATCTCGAAGGGGGGATAGGAAAGCTCCATGCCCACGCGGAGCGGTTCGGCCGCCACGCATGCCGCAGCGATGGCGAGCCAGAGCATCGACACGGAACGGGTGATCGTTGTCATGGGCGGAAGTCTACTTCCGCCGGCGGTCGATGCGTCAGCCGCGCCGCCCGCCCGAGGGAAGGCCGAGCTGCGTGCGACGCTCCTCCATCGCGCGGCGATACTCCAACTGCTGGGCACGCTGCTCGGGCGTCGACTGATCGAGCCGCCGCTTGCTGCGCTCGTTCCGGGCTTCCTCGGTGCCCCCCCGCCGGCCACCGCCCGGAGGGCCACCGCCGCCCGGGCCCCCACCCGGCCCGCCTCCGGGAGGACCGCCCCCCGGGCCACCACGGCCACCGAAGCCGCCTGCCTGCTGGCCGCCCGCCGCCCGCTCCTGATCCCGCTTCTCACGCTCCGCCTGCCATTGCTTGCGACGGTCCTCGTAGGCCTTGATGCGGCGATCGAGCTCCGACTGCCGCTTCTCCGGCGAGAGCGCGAAGTAGGAGGCCGTTTCGGCCCGCTCCCGTGCCTCCCAGAGCCGCCCCATCTGCTGACCGACCTGCTCGCGATACTGGGGTGGCACGTCACGCATCTTCTCGAACATCGACCGCGCGCTGGGGGCGGATGCGAATGGCACCTCGCCGCGGGCGACCCGGTCGTACTCGGCCACCTGCTGGTTGACCGCCTGCTCGATTTCGGCGACCGCCTGGGGAGACGAGAAGAACCCCAGCAGCCAGAGCACCGGCATGGCGATGAGCGCCAGCAGGGCCAGGGCACCGCCCGCCCGCTTCGCGAACCTCCCAAATGCACCCTGCTTGTTCCGCTCGGCCGCCAAGGCCGCAACCGCCCGCCGCTTGTCCGCTGTGGATGCCATGGCTGTTCTTCGCTGCACGCTGTTCTCTGCTGCAAAAAATAGCGTCGGCGCGGACCGCCGCCATGGCCCTTCAACGGCTGGTCGCCTGGAAAGTTTCACCCGCCCCGCCGGGCCTGGCGGTCCCAGGCCCCTGGGCGGCACAATTTCCCTCAGACTCCGCGGAACGCAGCGTCGAGCACATCGAGCATGAACCCGGCATCCGCGGCGGTGAGGCACATCTCGCTGGTCTGTCGCCGCTGCACCCACAGCAACGCCGTGGTGGGCCAGCTGCTGGCGGGC
>JBJTRH010000004.1:0-2560 GCA_046076065.1 Planctomycetaceae bacterium
TCGCTCGCTGCCGCCGCCTGCTCGCTGGCGAGCGTCCGGCGCGACACGCCGGCACACCCCCTCGCCACGTCGAGCGTGATCTCGGCCGCACGATGGCCATCGGCCGTGATCGCCGCCCAGTTGCCGCCGGCCAGCGTCAGCCGCAGCAGTCGCTCGGTCAGCACACCTCCGGACTGCGACAGGCCATCGGCACGACGTGCGCCGCTGCAGTGCGGAGACACGGCAATCCGCGCCTCGGCCCACGATGGCTCGCCGAGCGCCGTGCGGGGCCGCACGAAGAGGCCAACGGCACCGCTCGACGCGGCGGCCAGTTGCCAGCGGCGCATGACGGTGGACCATTGCTGGCTCGTGATGCCCTGCCGCGAGCCTCGCGAGACCGGCCGACCGCCGCCGCCGCTGCGTGCCCGCGGCCAGGCCAGCACTGCCGCCACACCGGTGCAACGAAGCGCCTGGTCGATCGCCCAGACCTCGTCTTCGTCGCGTGCAGGCCGCGCCACCACGAGCCGTCGCTCGTCGGCCAACCACGGCATCACGGCCGGCGGATGGAACCAGCCGGTGCGATCGACCACCACGATCGTCCGCCGCCGCCCCTGCGGCCCCTCCATGGCATTCCCAGCGTCGGCCGCAGCCAGCCGGCAGGCCACCGCGAAGGCGAGCGTCGCCGCACCGCCGCCGGTGGCCACCGTGTCGCCTTCAGCAAGCCACTCGACGAGGCTCCCGGGCCGCACGCCGCCGGCCGGCAACAGGGCGTCGAGCGGCCCAAAGCCCGTGGACACCACCGGCCGCTCCCGCTCCCGCACGAGCAGGTCGCCGCCGCTCGCGAGGGCCGCCATGGACACCGGCAGACCTTTTTTTGCAGTCGTTTCCGTCGTCGTGCAGGTCACCATCGCCGCACCTCCAGCCGCACCAGCCATCCATGAATGTACGCACGTACACTATCTAGTTCGGCTGCGGGCGTCAACCGTCTGCAGAATCCGCGATCCGTCGCCCGGCACGCCTCGCCCGGCACGCGGCCGCAGCAGACAGGGCGTCGCTGGTCGAGCGCAGCCACGACCAATCCGCCTGCTGCGGATCGGTGCCCGGCGAAGCGAGAGCAGCGTCGAGCGAACGGAGGGCAGGATGCCCGCAGTGAGCGTCCGGCGACGGGGTACGGGCTGCCCCGAGCCACCGGCAACGTCAGCGGACCTACCGTGCGACCTCCGCTGCCGGCAGCATCGCGCGGATACCATCGAGCCGCTTCTCGACCGTCTCGCCCGGGGCGGTGAACCGCAATAGCGATTCCTGGAAGAAGTAGACGACGCCGTAGCCGTGGTCATGGGCCAGGGACGTCTGGTCACCCACCATGCCGATCGGCACGGGCCGCGGCTTCTGTCCGGCCATCACCCCGATCCCCAGCCGGGCTTTGCCCTTGAGCTTGGCGAGCACCGGGCTGCGAAGCTCGCCCTCGAAGGCCCGCAGGTTGTCGCGATACACCTGCACCACCACCTCGTCGACGATGCCATCTTCGACCCATGACGGCCAGTCCTGGACGTAGTTCTTATACGACCAGGGATACGGATTCGGGGCCACCGAGAGCTCGATCCCAGGCCGCGCCGCCTTGATCGCCCTGGAGAGCCGGGCCACGAACTCGGTGAGCTTCGCCGCCCGCCACGCAAGCCAGTCGGCGTCGGTGGGGGCGGGCCGGGCGGCGTTGCCCGTCTCCTCGCGATAGCGGGCGAGCGTGTGGTCGTCGTAGCCGAAGGTGTTCTTCAGGGAGAGATGGTCGTCGAACTGGATCGTCGGCACGGCGTAGCGGGTCACGAACTCGACCGCGAGGTCCTCGTAGAACTGCTGCACGTCGGGGTGCACGAAGTTGAGATAGGTCGTCGTCGTGCCATCCTGGTCGAAGGTGCTCCGACCGGAGTCGTCGCGCGACAGCCACTCCGGGTGCCGCTGTGCGAGCGGCGAGTCGGCGGGCACCTTCAAGCCCCACTCGAACCAGGGGACGATGTCGAGGCCATGCCGCTCGCCGAGCGCGAGCCAGTCGGCCACCGGATCGCGGTCGCCGGTGCCCAGGCCGTAGCGGTTCGAGATCCTGGGGGCGCCGTGCTTCGCCATCACGTCGCTGGGATAGAAGGTCTCGCCCTGGCTCCAGACGACGGGATAGAGGGCATTGAGGTGCAGGTCCGCGACCTGCTCGGCGAGGGCCGCCATGTTCTCTCGCGAGTGCATCACTTGAGAATCGACGTCGCTCACCCAGACGCCGCGGAGGTCGGCGGCAGACGCGATGCGGCGCGGCCGAGCCGCGGGTGCATCGGCGGCCACGCCGCCCACGACCGCGAGCAAAAGGACGACCACCCGCCCGCCCCGCGGGGAGCGACAGAGAGCCATCATGATGCCACCCCACGCGCCGTCTCGTCGGTCCTGAGATGGCGGAACCAAAACCAGTACACGCCCGCCGAGAGCCCGACGAACGCCGCCAGCAGGGCGGCAAACGTCGACCACTGCCGGAGCACGAACACCATGCCCAGCATGAAGAGCACCAGCTGCCAGGGCACCGCGAAGCAGATGGCCGCGAGGT
>JBJTRH010000005.1:0-10289 GCA_046076065.1 Planctomycetaceae bacterium
CACCCATGGCAGCCAAGCCCCTCATCGGCATCAACACCGACTACCGCTCGACCCGCAAGGAGCACGCCGCCCTGTCGTTCGTCGCCGCCGGCTACTACGACGGGATCACCGCCTCCGGCGGCATCCCGGTGATCCTGCCCCCGCTGGCCGAGGAGGATGACGTCGTCCGGCTGCTCGACCTGCTCGACGGCGTGGTGCTCGTGGGAGGCGCCGACCTCGATCCCCGCCGCGACGGCTACATGCCGCACCCGGCCGTCCGCCCGATGGACAGCCGCCGCGAGGACTTCGACCGCCTGCTTGCCAAGCACATCTGCGCACGGCACATGCCCGTGCTGGCGATCGGGGCCGGCATGCAGTTGCTCAACATCACCGAGGGCGGCACGCTGTTCCTCCACATTCCGGAGGATCTTCCCAAGGCCATCCCGCACAAGGATCCGACCGACCTGGCCCACCGCCATGCCCTGGTCGTGGAGCCGGGTTCCGCGATGGAGCGGGTCTACGGCGATGGCGAGATTCGGGTCAACAGCATGCACCACATGGCCATCGACGACGTCGCGACGAGCTTCCGGGTGACCGCCCGTGCCCCGGACGGGGTGGTCGAGGCGATCGAGAGCTGCGTCGAGAACTGGACGGCGTTGGGCGTGCAGTTCCACCCCGAGGCTGAGACGGCCTCCGCCCTCGACGTGAAGATCTTCGAGGAGTTCATCATCGGCATCACCGGCGAGCAGCCGGCCGTCAAGCTCGTGGCGTAGCCGATCGACCGCCGTCCGTCCGGCCCGCAGCCCTCGGGTGGTTCGCCACCCGGGGCCGCGGGGGACGCGGTGTCAGGCGGTGATCCAGGTGGCGCCCGCGAAGCTTCGCAGCCAGGTGAGCTGCCGCTTGGCGAGCTGGCGGGTCCGCTGCTGGGTGCCCCGCACGGCCTCCGCGAGGTCGACCCGTCCCTCGAGCAGGGCGATCGTCTCGGCGTAGCCGGCTGCCTGGCCCGCGGTGGGCCCGATGCCCCCGGGAGCCGCGAGGGCGGCCCGCGTCTCGTCGATGATCCCGTCGGAAAACATCCGCTGCACCCGCTGGTCGATCCGACGGTAGAGCGCCGCTCGCGGCACGTCGACGACCATCAGCCGCTGCTCGAAGATCGGATCGGGAGCCGGCGCGAAGGCCTCCGAGAGTGGGCGGCCCGTCACGTCGGCCACTTCCAGCGCCCGCATGATTCGCTTCGCGTCCCGAGGGTGGATGCGGGTGGCCGCGACGGGGTCGATCGTCGCGAGCCGCGCGTGCAGCGCCTCCGGCCCCCGCTGGTCGGCCTCGGCGGCGAGGGCGGCGCGAAGCCCAGGATCGGCCGGAGGCAGCGGGGCGAGCCCGTCCCGCAGGGCACGGAGGTAGAGCGGCGTGCCGCCCACGAACAGGATGCCACGGCCCCGGGAACGACAATCGGCCAGCGCCGCCGCCGCGTCGGCAAGCCAGCGGGCCACGCTGTAGGGCTCGGCCGCGGTCACCACGTCGAGGACGTGGTGGGGAACCGCCTGCCGCTGCTCCGGGGTCGGCTTGGCCGTGCCGATGTCGAGCCCCCGATAGACTGCCATGGAGTCGACGCTGACGATCTCCGCGCCGAGCCTTCGGGCCAGCGGAATGGCCAGGGACGACTTGCCCGACGCGGTCGGGCCCGAGAGGAACCAGCAGTCGTCCCCGAGCGGCACGCGGGGGTGGCCCGGCAGGCCCTCGGGCCGTGCTACAGTTGGAGGCCCGTCAGGTGCCGCCCCGGATCGTCCGGATGCGTGCATGGCCGGTCTCCCGGGAGTCGTCGTCGACCGTGTCCGATCCACGTCCATCGCCACGCCGCTGCGGTGAGGTGCTCGAGGCCCTCGTGGGGGTGATCGCGTCACGCAAGGCCGATCCGTCCGCCCGATCGTACACCACCCGGCTGCTCGCGAGCGGCCCGGAGGGAGCGGGTGCCAAGGTCACTGAGGAGGCCGACGAACTGGCGCGGGCGGCCCGGGCGGAGACCGACGACCGGGTCGTCTCCGAAGCGGCCGACCTCGTCTACCACATGCTCGTGCTGCTCGCGTGCCGCGACGTGCCGTTCGGGCTCGTCGAGGCCGAACTGGCCCGCCGCTTCGGGGTCTCCGGCCTCGACGAGAAGGCGGCCCGCACCGCCGGCTCCCAGGAACCATCGCCATGACGGACCATCAGGAACGCCTCCTTCGGATCGGTGTGCCGAGCAAGGGACGCCTCGCGGAGCTTTCCGCGCAGCTGCTCGCCGACGCCGGCCTCTCCTTCCGCCGCACCGAGCGGGCGCTCTTCGCACGCTGCCGGGACATGCCCGTGGAGATCACGTTTCTCCGCACCGACGACATTCCCGTGCTCACGGCGGAGGGCGCGATCGATCTGGGGATCACGGGGGCCGACCTCGTGGCGGAGAGCGGCGCCGAGGTGGTGCACCGGCTCGATCTCGGCGTGGGCAGCTGCCGGCTGGCGCTCTGCGTGCCCGACGACGCCGCGATCGACGACCCCCGCAAGTTGGCCGGGCGGAGGATCGCCACGAGCTTTCCGAGAGTGACCCGCCGCTGGCTCGCCGAGCGCGGGGTCGATGCCCACTTCGTCGAGCTCTCCGGGAGCGTCGAGGTGATGATCGCCCTCGGCGTCGCCGATGCGATCGTCGACCTCGTGGAGACCGGCAGCACGCTCGCCGCCAATCGGCTCCACGTGCTCGACGACATCGGCCGCTACGAGACCGTGCTCATCCAGCACCCCCGGCTCGTCGACACCGCCCTCGCCGACCGGATCGTGCGGCGACTGGAGGGCATCGTGATCGCCCGGAGCTGGTCGCTGCTCGAATACAACGTCCCGCGGGCCCGGCTGGCGGAGGCCGAGCGGATCACGCCCGGCTTCAACTCGCCCACGGTGATGCAGCTGGAGGATGCCTCCTGGTGCGCCGTGCGGGCCATGGTGAAGCGGGGCGAGGTGCACGCCGTGATGGAGCGGCTCGAGGCGATTGGCGCCTCGGCGATCATCGAGACCCGCATCGGCAACTGCCGGCTGTGAGCGATCTTCCTGCCCCCTGGAGCGATTGCCGCCGTGTCCGGCGCCGGAGCGCGGTCGCGGCGGCGCTCGTGGCCTGCACGCTGATCGCCGGTGCGGCGGCCCCGGCGCGACAGGCGGCCGACCTCGCCGAGCCGGCGGAAGCGGCGGCGTCTCCCGTGGACGACTACTTCGCGGTGCTTGCGGAGCCCGATGGCCGCGAGCGGGCCCGCGAACTCGCCGAGACGATCCTCCGCGACCACGCCGACGACGCCCTCACGCTCGACTCGCTGGCCTGGGGCATCCTTACCGACGACGCCCTGCCGCATCGCGACGTGGCCCTGGCCGTCCGCGCCGCCCGGCGGGCCCACGAACTCACCGGCGGAGACGACGCGGAGGTGCTCGAGACCCTCGCCCGGGCCCTCGTCACGGCAGGCGACCGGGCCGAAGGGCTGGCCCTGCATCGCCGGGCCATCGAGCTGAGCGCCGACGATCCCTCCACCCGGCTCGTGCTGCTCGAGATCCTTTCGGAGTACGAGCGGCCCCCGGCCGATCCGGGGCCCACCGACGACGAACGGCTCCGGCGGCTCGAAGACGCCCTTCGCGGGCTCGTGGCCTCCGGGCACGCGGTGCCGGTGGACGACCTTCTCAGCCGGGCTGGCGTGGAGCCGATCCACGTCGACGTCCTCCCGCCGGCCGATCGCCCGCTCCGGGGCGACCAGCTCTTCGAGCGGGTCCGGCAGAGCGTGGTGGTGATGGCCGGGCTCGAGCCGCGGGCCGAGGAGCCTGGGCACGACCTCTCCCTCGCGACCGGATTCGTGATCCACCCGGCGGGACTCGTGGTCACCAACTACCACGTGGTCGATCTGCCGGGCGCGCCGGCACTGGCGGCGCAGACGCCCGACGGGACGGTCCATCCCGTGACCGAGATCCTCGCCGTGAGCCCGTTCGCCGACATCGCCATCTGCCGGCTCGGCGGCGTGGACGGCCTCGTGCCCCTTCCGCTCCTCGCCGACGCCCGGCCCGGCCTGCGGCTGCACGCGCTCAGCCACCCGGACGGCGCGCTCTACTCGCTCACCGAGGGCATCCTTTCGCGTTCCTTCGTGCACCGGGCCGACGGCCAGGCCAAGACGATGTTCACGACCACCGTCGATTTCGCGGTGGGCTCGAGTGGCGGGCCGCTGGTCGACGACCGGGGCAACGTGGTGGGGATGGTCTCGAGCACGCTGGCCGTCTACGCGGGCAACGACGACGCCCACGCTGCGGGCCGCGGCGACGCGTCGCCGGGCGACTTCCAGATGGGGCTCAACATGTGCGTGCCCGCCGCCGACATCCTCCGGCTCACGCGGGCCCCGGCAGGCGGCCCGCGATCACCCGGCCGGACCGAAGCGTCGCCATGACGCGGGTGGCAGGATCGAGGACCGCCTGAAAAGGGTCGCCACCCGCAGCGGGTGCGAGAATCGCCACGTCGGCGGGCCGGCCGGCGGCGAGCGTGCCGCTGGTCCGCTCGAAGCCGAGGGCCCAGGCGCCGTGCCGAGTCGCCATCCGCACGGCCTCCTCCGCGGAGACGACCCCGGCATCGGCGAGCACGCGGCATTCGGCGAGCACGGAGAGATCGGGCGTCGAGGCGCGGCTGTCGGTGCCGATGGCGACCCGCACGCCCGCCTCGCGAAACAGGCCGACTGGCGGGAGCCGCCCGGAGAGGGCCTGTGTGGTCCGCGGGCAGACGACCACGCAGAGGCGGTCGCGGTGTCGCGCGAGCCGCGCCAGCGCCTCGGGGTCGCGGTCGAGGTGCGTGCCGTGGACGACGATCGCCCGTGGGCCACGGGCGAGGAGCGAGATCCATTCCGCCGTCGTCCCGAGCGCCGGGGGGGGCTCCGTCGGCCAGACGCCGAGCCGCTCGAACAGGTCGCGAAACGGGCCGGTGCCGCGCCGCAGGAGGCCGTCCTCCGCGTCGCTCTCGGCAAGGTGCATCGCGAGCGGCGCCCCACGCCTGCGGGCCGCATCGATCAGGAGCCGGCCGAGTCCCACGCTCACCGAGTAGGGGGCGTGCGGCGAGAGCCCCGCGGGCACGCCGCCGGCCACGAGCCGTTCCACATCGGCGACGGCGCGACGCCCCACCGACGCCGCCGACGCGGATGCCAACGCCAGGGCCTCCCGAAAGACCCGCAGCCGTGGGCCGCCGGTCGGGTAGCCGCCCGCCGGGATGCCCGTGGCGATCTCGCCGATCGCCGTGACGCCGCCCTCGGCCGACTCGTTCAGGCCGCGGCCGATCGCCGCAGCCGCCTCCCCGATGCCGCGGCTCCTCCGCAGGGCGATCACCCGGCCGATCCATGCCGGCAGGCCCCCGGCGGCGTCGAGGGGAGCCGGCGTGTCGGAGAACTCGAGGTGCGTGTGGGCGTTGACGAGCCCGGGCATCACGATGGCCTCGGGCAGATCGACCGTTCGGGATCCCCGCTCGCGGGCCGCGACCGTGCCGGCCGACACCCCGGCCACTCGGCTGCCGCGAATCCGCACCGCGCCCCCGGGGATTGGCGGGCCCAGCATGGGCACGATCCAGCCGGCGCGGATCACGAACTCGGTTCGCCGCCCGCTCACGGCGATGTCGTCGCCACCGGCAGGGGCACCGCGCGGGTCCTGGCTCGCTCGCGATCGGCGGGCGCGGTGGTCGGCTCCTCCTCGAAGAGCTCGTAGAACACGTTCCGCCGCCGGGGAATCCAGCCGAGTTCCGAGATCGCCGACGTGATGCCGTCGAGCGTCAGGTGGTGTACGGTGCCGGCGGCGCTGACCACGTTTTCCTCGAGCATCAGGCTGCCCATTTCGTTGGCGCCGTAGAGCAGGGCCAGTTGCCCGATGTCGCGGCCCTGAGTGACCCAGCTCGACTGGATGTTCGGGATGTTGTCGAGGTACAGCCGGGCCACGGCCTGGGTCTTGAGATACTCGAAGGCCCCGGCGGGCGGGATGTCGGCCATGCGGGTGTTCTCCGGCTGGAACGACCAGCAGATGAACGCCGTGAACCCGCCCGTCTCGTCCTGCAGCGTGCGGAGCCGGTCGAGGTGCTCGACCCGCTCCGCAAGCGTTTCCACGTGGCCGTACATCATGGTGGCGGTGCTTCGTCCGCCGAGCAGGTGCCACTGGCGGCTCACCTCGAGCCAGTCCTCGGTCATCGCCTTGCCGCGGGTGATCGCCGCCCGCACACGGTCGACGAGGATCTCGCCGCCGCCGCCGGGCAGCGACCCGAGCCCCGCCCGGGCCAGCCGCTCGAGCACCTCGCGGAGCGGCCGCTTCGCGACCTTCGTGAAGGCGTGAATCTCGGGAGGCGAAAATCCGTGGACGTTGACCTGCGGGAAGTGCGACTTGATGTCCCGGAGCATCTCCTCGTACCACTCCAGCGGGAGCGTCGGGTGCATGCCGCCCTGCAGCAGGATCTGGTCGCCGCCGACGGCCACCGTCTCCTCGATCTTGGCGAGAAGCACGTCGCGGTCGAGCACGTAGGCTTCGGAGTCCTTCACGCCCCGGTAGAAGGCGCAGAAGTCGCAGACCGCCGAGCAGACGTTCGTGTAGTTGATGTTTCGGTCGATGTTGTACGTGCGATAGGGCTCTGGATGCAGCCGCCGCGTGACGCTGTCGGCCGCGCGGCCGATCGCGGCCAGGTCGTGGGACTCGAGGAGCGCGACGGCGTCTGCGAACGCCAGCCTGCGTCCTTCCATGACCCGCCCCAGGATCGCCCCCACGCCGCGACTCATCTGCCGACCTCCTCGGCCTGCCAGGCGGTCGACGCCGGCCGTGGTCGGCCGTGCTCGGGCACGAGACCGAGGTCCGCGGCACGGCGGCCGAACAGTTCGAGCGCCTTCCGCTCGCGAACCCCGAGCACATAGTGGAGATTGTCCCGCAGGTAGGCGAGGCATTGGGGAACCGTCAGGCCGTGCGGGGCCGCCTCGACGGCGGCGATCGCCGCGAGGTTCGCCACACCCGCATCGCGGGCGGCCGCGAGCCGATCCACGAGGATGCCCGGCTCGACGCCGTCGCGAACCGCCCACACGGCGAATACGAACGGCAGCCCGGTCCAACGGCACCATTCGTCGCCGAGGTCCCAGACCACCTGGAACGACCCGGCCGTACGGTCGACGCCACGGGCTTCGATGGCTCGATCGCCGATCAGCAGCACGGCATCGGCGCTCGTGTCGCGAAGGCCGGCGCCGATCGGCAGCGGCTCCACCTGCGGCCTGATTCCGTGTCGCTCCGCCAGCAGCACCCGTGCGAGGGCGGCGCTGGTCCGCGACCCCTCGTCGACAGCCAGCGTGGCGACACGGTCGGGAGCCGTGCGAAAGAACACCTTCACGCTCATCACGGCCCCCCGGCACCCGATGCATGCATCGGAGACGATCCGGTAGCCGCCACGGATCGCCTCGATGGAGGGGATCAGGGCCACGTCAAGCCGCCCCGCCGACAGGCTGTCGGCGAGCCGGCTCGGCAGGTCGTATACGAGGTCACCCGCGCCGGCGAGGCCATGCACGAGGGGCTTCGTATTGAGGTACTGCACGGCCCCGATGCGAAGGCTCGCGGGCGATTGGCGGTCGAACAGGTGGGCGAAATGGATCATGATGCGGAGAGGTCCGGGATTGTCGGGCTCCGGCTCCGAACAGACAACCGCACGCCGGAGCCGCCGGTAACCCGGGGGCCGGATCAGGCCTCGAGCCTGCGGAAGGCCCTGAGGCCGAGCTGAAGCGGGATCACCGTGGCGGCCAGCCCCAGCAGCAGGACCGTCCCGAGGCTTATCGCCGAGCCCGCCGGGCCACCGGCCCAGTCGACCAGGTGGGGCGTCGGGCCTGCATCCAGCCCGAACCAGGAGAGGGCCGAGGGCACGTTGGTCAGCAGGGACAGGTGACTCGGGACGGCTGCGACCACCACCACCGCCATGATGAACAGTGAACTCAACACGAGACTCAGCGTGCCGCCGAATCCGGAGGAGATCTTCGACGGCGACGACTCGCGGAGGTCGGGCATCCTCGCGCCCATCCCGACCGCGATTCCCGACAGGCCCGCGCAGAGCACGGCACAGCAGAACTCGTGCCGCGCGATCACCCGCCAGGGCAGGCCCAGCATCGAGTCGCTGAGCAGGACCAGCCCGCAGCAGGGGACGATCGCCCCGAGAAAGGAGAACAGGAACTTCGACCAGACGATCTGGTCGCGATGCACGGGGAGCAGGCCGAGAATCCAGAACCGCCGCCCCTCGAGGCTGATCATCGGGTACACGAACCGCGTCGTGAACGTGGAGAGGATCAGGCCCACCACCGCCAGATTGAGATAGCCGATCATCGACGCGTAGGAGTTATTGTAGTCAAAGGAGCGGAGATTCAGGAAATACAGGCCGAGGAGACCGAAGAAGATGAGGAACTGCGACCACTGCGAAATGTCGCGGCGAAACAGCCGGAGGTCCTTGACGATCAGCAGCCGCAACGGGCGACCCGTCGCGAAGCCCGCGCCGCCGAGCAGCTGGTCGAACCAGCCGAGGGGCCGCCGCCGCCGCGAGGGGATCTCCGCGATGAAGTTGCTGTAACCACGCCGATAGGAGATGCGGGCCAGCCAGCCGGCGAGCCACTGCAGTGCGAGGGCGTTGGCGACCAGCAGGGCCAGGAACCGCAGCGCCTCGGCCAGGCCATCGGCCGACGCCACCCCCGGCCGATCCGTGCGGGCCGCTTCGAGGAGGCCGCTCGTGAGCCACCAGCTCGGAAACATCTTCTGTTCGGTGACGGCGAGGCGGGCGAAGGTCCGCTCGAACCACGCCGCCGACATCATGTCGATCCGTACCCGCGAGAGCAGCGACCAGCCGAGCCAGATTGCACCGCCGGAGGCGGCCGTCGCGGCGATCCAGAACGCCTGGAGCCGGAGCCGCGGCAGCCAGGTCACCAGCCCCATGCAGGCGATCGCACCGAGCGACGCCGGGATGACGACGAACGACACCATGAAGGGGAGGAGAAGCGCGAAGTACGGCCACCCGGAGCCGCGAACCATGCCATGGGCCGCCAGCATCGGGCTGCCGAGCAGCACGAAGCCCCAACTCGAGAACCAGAGCGCCTCTCGGAACTTGTGGGCGAACACCGTCTCGGCCCGTGCGGGCAGCGTGAGCAGGAGCCGCGCCTCGGCCGAGCAGTACATCCCGCTGTAGACGAGGATCGCCGTGGAAAACACGAGCATCACCATCAGCGACGAAAAGAAGGCGTTGAACAGGAGCGAGATCACGTCGGCGTGGAGCGACTCCAGGAACGCGAAGGCCTCGTGGAACAGTCCGTAGAGGGCTCCCCAGAACAGGCCGCTGAGAACGACCACGAGGCTCAGCCGCAGGCGGGCGTCGCGGAGCATCGAGCGGACGGTCTGCCAGGCGAGCGTCGCCCGGAGCCTCATGAACGTCCGCGACTCGCCTTCGAAGGAGAGCAGCCGCACCGTCTGCTGCGGAACGGTCCGGCCGCTCACGGCTGGCGGCTCCGCGGGGACGTGACCTCGAGGTAGAGCTGCTCGAACGTCGTGGCCTCCAGCGCCATCTGCTCGCGGAGCTCGGTCACGGTGCCGAGGAACCGGAGCTGGCCGCGGACCATGATCCCGACCCGGTCGGCCATCTCCTCCGCCATGGCCAGCGTGTGGGTCGACATGAACACCGTCATCCCCTCGCGGGTGCGGGCCGAAAGCAGGTCCTTGACGATCCGCACGCTCCGCGGATCGAGCCCGACCATCGGCTCGTCGAGCACGAGCACGTCCGGGTCGTGCAGCAGCGACGCCGCAAACACCAGCCGCTGCTTCATGCCCAGCGAGTAGCTCTCGGCAAGGTCGTCGGCGAACTCCCCGAGTTCGAAGGTCTCCATCTCTCGATCGATCCGGTCGCCGGCGAGCCGCCGTGGCATGCCGAACATGTCGGCGATGAACCAGAGAAACTCGCGGCCGGTGAGCTTGTCGTAGAGCGTGGGCTCGTCGGGGACGTAGCCGAGATGCAGGTGGGCCGACCGCGGATCCTTCACGAGGTCGTGGCCACACACGCGGACGGAGCCCCGCGAAGGGTGCAGCAGGCCGACGAGCATGCGGATGGTGGTCGTCTTCCCGGCTCCATTGGGTCCGAGGAGTGCGAAGAGCTCGCCCCGCGGGATGGCGAGGCTGAGGTCGGCGACGGCCGTCTTCACGCCGTAGGTGCGCGACACGTGGTCGAACTCGATCATGGCTCCGTCTCCACGGGCTGCTGCTCGCGGGCGGCCACCGACTCGACGAGCCACGCCGCCGCCTCG
>JBJTRH010000006.1:0-2296 GCA_046076065.1 Planctomycetaceae bacterium
GCCCTGGCGGCCGAGGTGGGTGCCGCAGGGCAGCAGGCGGCAACCAAACCGCCGAACGGGGGCGACTTTCGTCCGCCCAGTGCCGACGAGCAGGACTGGTACGGCGGCGACGAGGCGCAGCGACTGGCCGACGCGGTGATCTCGTTTCAGACGCCGGCTGGCGGCTGGTCGAAGCACCTCGGCTATTCGAAGGGCCCCCGGAAGCCCGGCATGCAATGGACGAGCCAGAGCGAACCCGGTCGGCCACCCCACTATCAGGCCACGTTCGACAACGCAGCGACCGTCCGCGAGATCGAGTTCCTGTCGTCGGTGTGGAGGGCCACCGGCCGCGCGGACTGCTCTGCCGCGGCGTGCCGTGGGTTCGAGTTCATCCTCGCCGCGCAGTATCCCAACGGCGGCTGGCCGCAGGTGTTTCCGCTCGAGGGGGGATACCACGACCTGATCACCTTCAACGACGACTCGATGACCAATATTCTGGAGCTGCTGCAGGCGGTTGCGGGCGACGATCCCCGGTATGGCTACGTGGATGCCGACCTACGCCGCCGGCTGCGGGCGGCGCTCGACAGGGGTGTGGCGTGCGTGCTGGCGGCACAGGTGACGGTTGACGGCCGCAAGACGGTGTGGTGCGCGCAGCACGACCCGCTCACGCTGGCGCCGTCCGCGGCCCGCGCCTTCGAGCCCGCATCGCTGAGCGGCGTGGAGAGCGCCCACCTGCTCGAGTTCCTGATGCGAATCCCCCAGCCTTCGTCCGAGGTCGTCGGCAGCATCGAGGCCGGGCTCGCCTGGCTCGATGCCGCGCAGGTGAAGGGCCTCGCGAAGGTGAAGCGGGACGGTCGCACGATCTACGTGGCCGACGGGTCGTCGAGCGACACCTACTGGGCGCGGTTCTACGATCTGGCGACCGGCAGGCCGCTCTTTCCCGGCAAGGACGGCATCGTCTACCCGTCGTTCGAGGCCATGGCCGCCGCCAACGACAAGCTCGGATACGACTACTACTCCACCCAGCCCGGCAGCATCATCCGCAACGGCCAGAAGAAGTGGCGCAAGCGGCTCGAAGCGGCCCGATGACTCGCCCCTGATCCGAAGGTGCTCGGCATGTTCTCGACGACCCGTCCGCAGCCTCGCGGCTTCACGCTGGTGGAGCTCCTCGTGGTGATCGCCATCATCGCCGTGCTGATCGGATTGCTGCTGCCGGCCGTCCAGACCGCGCGGGAGTCGGCGCGGAGGATGCAGTGCTCGAACAATCTCAAGCAGCTCGGGCTCGGCGTCGTGAACTACGAGTCGGCACGGAAGCGGTTTCCACCGGGTGTCCAGTATGAGGATGGGCTGACGCCCGCGGGGAACATCGGTGCGTCGACCCACGGCTCGGCGACGTTCGGCTGGGGCACGTTCATCCTGCCCTTCCTGGAAGGCGCCACTCTGTTCTCGCAGTTTCAGGGGATCACCAGCGGAACCGTGAAGTTCCCGCACTACGACTGGGAGAAGACGGCCGCGGCGGCGGCCCTCGCCAAGACGCCGATGCCCGGGTTCACGTGCCCGACCGACGTGA
The DNA here is from genome assembly GCA_046076065.1 of Planctomycetaceae bacterium. Taxonomy (GTDB): domain Bacteria; phylum Planctomycetota; class Planctomycetia; order Pirellulales; family UBA1268; genus QWPN01. Next base: position 1,550 of record JBJTRH010000006.1, read on the forward strand.
TGGGGCCGCTGAACGTGACCTCCAATCGGGCCGTGGGCACCGATCCGACCAGCGGCAAGGATCCCTACGGGAAGTCGAACTACGTCGGGGTGGCGGGCTACAGCGGCGCCGACGACCCGGCGAAGCCGGGCACGCCGCCCGTCGTCTACCGGCCGACCACGGTGAACAACCTGGATCCGGCCAATGAGATCGGCCGGCGCACCGGGGTGTTCGGCGGGGGGTCACGAACGAAGGTTTCGGAGGTGACCGACGGCTGCTCGAAGACACTGCTGATCGTGGAGCGGGACGGCAGCAACGTGCAACGCGAGAACTATCTCGACGGACAGGGCAAGGATGGCGCGTGGTGGACCGGGTCGATTCGCCTTGGCTGGCCGAAGACGAACCTCACCAACGTCAATGGCAATGCCACGTGGCTGATCAACGGCACGTATCGGTTCGGGGCGGGGAGCCTGCACGCCGGCGAGGGCACCAATGTCGTGTTCGCCGACGGCCACGTGCAGTGGCTGAGCGAGGCAATCGACGCGGCCACGTGGGAGACGCTCGGCGGAATCGCAGACGGCGGTGTCGATCGGTACGGCGCGCCCGCGGGGTCGTTGTAATCGTGACCATCACCAGGCACCCCGTCCGGGCCCTGTTCGCAGCCCTGGCCGTCAGCGTGCTGCTGGCGGGCGGGTGCTCGTCGAAGGTCCGCCTCGCCGAGGTCGGCGGCACGGTGACCAAGGGCGGCAAGCCCCTCCCGAAGGTCTG
>JBJTRH010000007.1:0-3927 GCA_046076065.1 Planctomycetaceae bacterium
CTGCCGCCGCCGGACCTCGGTCCACATCTCCATCGCTGCACACACTCCTCTTGCCTCGCTCTCGGAGCGGCACATCGCGGCTTCGCCGCGACTCTCCGCACCGGCATCACTGCACGGTTGTGCGCTGCATTTTTCGACCGGCGGGACGACCCGCCGCGCGCTGCACTTTTCGACCGGCGTTCACAATACACCCTGCGACAAGATCCTGGCTTGGCGTCAGGATCCCTACGGAGACTGGATCACCCCGACGCTCTTCGTTGCGGCCGGCGCCGATCTACCGGCGGCGGGGGCCCTGCGCCGGGATGAGCTGTCGGCCTGCCTCAAGGACACGCAACCGTTTCAGATGCTCGCCGCCGGCGACACCGCCGGCCTCGGAAAGCTCGACGATGACGGGATCAGGGAAACGCTCCGAAGCGAGAAGCCCACGTCGATCAGTGACCTGGCCGGCATCCTGCCGACGGAGAGCCTTTCGACGGAGCGGATCGACCAGGGCGCCGTGTACGAGGAAGACAAGATGCTCGACCTACGGAGCGTGCTTGGGATCTCACTGACGGATGCCCGCAGATCCAGGCAGCCCCGGACGCTGGGGTGGCACTGAACCCTCCCCGGTTTCTGTACCAGTGCTCATGAGAGGGTTCGGGACCTGACGCTGCCCCCGTCTTGGTACCAGCCGGGCCGTTAGCCCTGTAGGGCCGGTAGCTGCGCATGCCCAGCTACCGGCCGCGCGAACTCCGACGGTGTCCGGTTGCCCTGCGCACCATGCGGACGGACGCGATTGTACTCGTCGTTCCATGCCTGTGTCACAGCTCGTGCTTCGTCGAGCGACAGAAACCAGTGCTGGTTAAAGCACTCTTCGCGAAGTCGACCGTTGAATGACTCGATCACTGCGTTATCCGTGGGCTTTCCTGGCCTGCTGAAGTCGAACTTCACGCCGTTGAAGTAGGCCCACAGATCCAAACTCTGCGAGACGAACTCCGGCCCATCATCGACTCGAATGCTTTGCGGCTTTTCACGCTACGAAGTCCGATCAGCCGCTCGGACGACCATTGAGCCGCCTGACGAGAAGGGCCGGAATCAGGGGCGACAATCACTGGACGAAAGGGCGGGCTTCGATCATGCAGAAGAATGGGGCCGCGAGGGGTACCCCATCGGTAAAAAGAAGACAATAAAGATATACACAAGAGATAGGACCGGGTCAGCACTGGTGCCGATGTAGGTCGGCATGGGTGCTGAACGTGGTCGGCATGGGTGCGGAGATTGACCGGGACCGGTGGATGCGTGGCGGGTTGCTGTTCGGCCCGCGCCGAAGCGCCGGTGTCCTGCGGATCGGTCAGTTCACTTCCCCATCGCCCGCCTCGGCCGGCGGACGATCCGCAAGCGGATCAAGCGGGCTATTCAAAGTTGTGGAAGGCGGAGAAGGACTGCCGTGAGTCCGGATGCGAGGGAGTGCAGAACGAGGTCGGCATCGGTGCGGAGGTTGGAAGCTGGCCGCGCGATTCGGTGGCCACCGTGGGCCGAGCGGTTTTCGTCGCGGGTGGGTTGTTTGACGTTGGCGGGAAACCCCACGTATCCTACGAAAGATATGGCCACGACGCTCCCGCTCCCGCGAGAGGAACGCTCATGAACATGGTCCGCCGTCTCGCGACTCCTGCTGTGGTCGCCGTGATTCTCGGAACTCTTGCCGTGCCGAAGGCCCGCGCCGTCACGATCGACTGGGTGACGGTGGGAGACGCGGGGAATGAGGCCGATACCACCGGGCAACCGAATCCCGCCGGCGCCGTGAACTACGCGTACCGGATCGGCAAGTACGAGGTCACGATTCAGCAGTACACGGACTTCCTGAACGCCGTGGACCCAAATGGGACGAACCCGTATGGGCTCTACAACAACTCGATGGGAACCAACGGCAACATTCGGGGCATCTTGTTCAGTTCGGGCTCAGCCAGCGGGCAGAAGTACAGCCCGATCGGCAGCCCCAACCGCCCGATAACGTACGTGTCATGGTTCGACGCGGCCCGATTCGCCAACTGGATGCAAAATGGTCAGGGCTCGGGCAGCACGGAGACGGGTGCGTATACGCTCGTGGATGGCCAGACGAGCGGTTGGGCATCGGCGAAGAACCCCGGCGCGACGTTCTACATCCCGACGGAGAACGAGTGGTACAAGGCGGCGTTTTACAAGGGGGGCAGCGCGTACGCGAGGTACTGGGACTACGCCATGAAGAGCAATAATGGTCCGTCCAACAGCACTAGCACTGACGGCCGTACGAATCAGGCAAACTTCCTCGACGGCGTCTATACCGTGACGCAGTCGTTCGATTACGACTCAAACCAGAACTACCTCACCGACGTGGGTGCGTTCACGAACTCTGCGTCGTATTACGGCACGTTCGACCAGACTGGCAACGTGTATGAGTGGAACGACCTCACGGGAGCCGCCGGCTCGTCTCGTGGGCTCCGGGGCGGCGGCTGGAATACTGGAACGCTTGTCTACTTGTCGCGCTTCGCCAGGGGTGTGTACGACCCGTCGTATGAGTTCAACGACTACGGTTTTCGTCTCGCAAGTCCGGCAAGCCTGGTTGCCGTGCCCGAGATCGACCCCGCCGGCATGGGCTCGGTCCTCGCCCTCGTCACCGGTGCCCTCGGGCTGATCGAGCGTCGTCGCAAGCGGGCCTGAGGCAGTGAAGCCAAAGCGATTCAATCCAGGGGAGCATCGCCCTCGTCGCCGACACCGGTGCTCCCGACGATCGGATCACCGTGGATGCACGGCTCCGCGTGACGGGCATCGAACCAGGGGCGCGAGTGCAGTATTCCACCGACGACGGGCGAACATGGAGGACATCATTCGCCGCGGTGTACGGCCCGAACGACGTCCTCGTCCGTCAGGTCGACAGGGCGGGAAACTACTCGCCGGCCGCCGGCATCGCCTTCACGAAGCTCCGACAGTCGCTGCCTAATCTCGTCTTCTCCACCAAAGGCAATGACGGCGTCAAGGGGACGATCGAGAACAGCACCGACAAGACCGTCTCTATATCCAAGAGTCTCTTCGGGGGAGGCCCTGGTGGCTCCTACATTCTCAAGCCCAACGCGAAGGTGGTCTTCTACGACAGCATGATGATCAAGGAACTTGGTGCCGGCTGCGAGGGCATCGACTTCTTCTTCTCACGCGAGGAGTGGGCGCACACCCAAAACTACCATCGCATCGCGATCGGTGATCCTGACATCGGCCGCCCCGACACCCTCTATTCCGCAGGCTCGCATGGCCGCCAGCCCCACCTGCACACACTGACGGTCCGGAGGGGCTGGAACCAGGAGGAGTCGCACGAAGAAATCAGCTACAACCGGCCGGACAACACGCCGACGCAGTTCACGATCAAGCGGCAGAAAGACGGCTGGAACGGCGGTTACGAGACGGACGACACGGAGGATTGGCAGGTCTTCACGATCACCATCAGACAAATCTGACCGCCGGGCACCGCCATCGTGATCCGACGCATCCGTCGCGGAAGCTGACGTGCCTTCCTCGAAGGCCGATGACCACGGGGGACGAAGACCGAACCGAGGTCACTCGTGCTCACAGGCGGGAGAGAATCCCGGCGAACCACGTCTCAGAGCGGAAGGCATGGGATTCGAACCCACAACCGGTTTCCCGGCACCACATTTCGGCTTCGGTCCGGGCACCCGTCCCGCACGCGGTCATGCCGCGGGGCCATCGGCCCCGGGGCTGTCCGGGCCGCGCGAGCCGAGCGCGTCGAGCTTGCGGGGAATCGAGACGATCGCCGACACAACGTCGAGGAAGAGATAGGAATTGAGCGACAGAAAATAGGCCAGCAGGGGTAGGGCCGCCGCGCCGACGAGGAGGCCGTTGACCACCCACGCGTCGCCGATGCGCACCAGGAACCGCAGGCGATCGTCGCCCTCGCGGAGG
>JBJTRH010000008.1:0-7011 GCA_046076065.1 Planctomycetaceae bacterium
GGAGAACCTGAGGCTGCACGCCGACACCGCCCGGGCGGGCCGCGAGCTGATCCGCCTGGAGACCGCCGTGCCGTTGGCGGTGCCGTGGGCTGTGGCGGCCCTGCATCCGCCGGATGCGGCAGCGCTGGCGGCGTTGCTGCGGGAGTTCGGCTTTCGGAGCCTGCTCGGACGGGTCGTCGCCGGGGGCGGCGCGAGCAAGGCGACCGCCGCGGCGGCACCGGCGGTGGCAAAGCCGAAGGCCCGCACGCTGTTCGACGCCGAGGACGACGAGCCCGCGGTCGCCGCGGGGCTGCCGGCCGAGATCGTCGTGGGGCCGGCGCTCGAGGAACCCGCCACCGAGGCGGCGATCGCGGCCGCAGTCGAGCAGCTGCGGATGTCGGGGCCGATCGCGGTGGCGGTCGTGCGGCCGGCCGGAGCCGCGGGCCGGAGTCAGCCGCTCGGAGCCGTGCTCGCTTCGGCCACCGTGGCCGCGTGGTTCGACGCCGCCGCGCTCGCCGCCAACGCCGGCCTGCTAAGCCTGCTCGCCGACCCGGCCGTGCCGAAGCGCGGTCACGACCTCAAGCAGCAGGACGTGGCCCTGCGAACGCTCGGCGCGTCGCTCCGCGGCGGAGCATTCGACACGCTCCTCGCCGCCTATCTGATCGAGGCCGGTGAGCGGAACCTCGGGCTGATCGAGACCGCCGTGCGGCACGGCGTGCAGGGCGTCGATCCGGCTGCGGCCACGGCGGTGGACCGCCCCGCCACGGCCGCCGACGCCGCCATTCACTGCCGGCTCGTCCACGCGCTCGCCGTCGCGCTTCCCGACGCCCTCGCCGCCGCTGGCCTCGCCGACCTCTTCGCCACCGTCGAGATGCCGCTCGCCGGCGTGCTCGCCGACATGGAATGGCGGGGCGTGCGGATCGATGCACCCCGGCTCGCCGCGCTGTCCATCGACTACGCGGCGCGGCTGGCCGCGCTCGAAGGCGAGATCCATGCCCTCGCGGGCCGGGATTTCGCGATCGCCTCGCCGATCCAGCTCCGCGGCGTGCTCTTCGACGACCTCGGCCTTCCGGTCGTGAAGCGGGGCAAGACGGGCCCGAGCACCGACGCCGAAGTGCTCGAGCAGCTCGCGGCGCTGCATCCGCTGCCGGCGAAGCTCCTCGAGCACCGCAAATACGCCAAGCTCAAGAGCACCTACGTCGACGCCCTGCCGGCGCTCGTCGACCCGCTCAGCGGTCGCGTGCACACCACCTTCAACCAGACGGTCACGGCCACCGGTCGCCTGAGCTCCAGCGAGCCCAACCTGCAGAACATCCCCACGCGGACCGCGGAGGGCCATGAAATCAGGGCCGCCTTCCTGCCGGGCGAGCCGGGCTGGCAGCTGGTGGCGGCCGACTACTCGCAGATCGAGCTCCGGATCCTCGCGCATCTCTCGGGCGACGCGGCGATGCGGGCGGCGTTTGCCGCCGGCGAGGACATCCACGCCCGCACCGCCGCGGCGGTCTGCGGCGTCGACCCGGCCGGGGTGACGCCCGCGATGCGGCGGATCGCGAAGGCGGTGAACTTCGGAATCCTCTACGGTCAGTCGGCCTTCGGCCTGGCTAAGGCGCTCGGCATCCCGCAGGCCGACGCCGCCGAGTTCATCGCCGGCTACTTTCGCGCGTTCTCGGGAGCCGCCGCCTTCATGGACGACGTGCTCGATCGCTGTCGCCGGGAGGGCCGCGTGACGACGATGCTCGGCCGGCGGCGGGCTATCGCGGGTGTCCGCGAGCGGGCGAAGCGGCGGACGGCCGCGGGCGTGATGTCGCTCACGCTGCCGGAGCGCGAGGCCGTGAACACCGTCGTGCAGGGCTCGGCCGCCGACATGATCAAGCTGGCCATGCTCAGGGTCGACGCGCGGCTGCGGGCGGAGCGTCGCCGGGCGGCGCTCGTGCTCCAGATCCACGACGAGCTGCTGCTCGAGTCGCCCGCCGACGAGACTCCCGAGGTGGAGCGGCTCGTGGTCGAGGAGATGCGAGCGGCGCTCGTGCTCGACGTGCCCGTGGAGGTGTCGGTGCAGTCGGGCGGCACGTGGGCGGAGTGCGAGTGAGATGATCGTCATCGGCCTCGTCGGCAGGATCGGTGCGGGGAAGTCGACCGTGGCGCGGCGGTTCGCGGAGCTCGGCGCGATGGTCGTCGATGCCGACCGGCTGGCCCACGAGGTGCTCGCTGAGCCGGACGTGGTGGCCGAGGTCGTGGCCCGGTTCGGCTCCGGCGTCCGCGATGGCTCCGGGCGGCTCGATCGGACGGCGCTCGCGGGGCTCGTGTTCGGGGAAACGCCCGCCCACGATGCGGCGCTCGCCGCCCTCGAGTCGATCGTGCATCCGCGGGTACGGCAGCGGATCGAGGGCCTGCTCGCCGCCGAGGCCGCACCGGTGGTGGTGCTCGACGTGCCGCTGCTCGTGCAGGCCGGCTGGGCCGACCTGTGCACCGATCTGGTCGTCGTCGACTGTGAGGAGTCGGTGAGGCGGGGCCGCCTCGAGGCCCGGGGATGGTCGCCGGAGCAGATCGCGGCTCGCGATCGCGCCTGGGACCGCGGCTTCGTGCCGCCCCGGCCGGGGCCCTGCACGTGGAGCGTGGATGCCTCGGGGGATCCGGCATATACTCGTGCTCACGTCGATCGCGTCTGGTGGGCGGTGCGGGGGCGGTAGTCCGCCGCGACCGTCCGACGGGTCGATCCCGCCTGGGGTTCCAGATCCTGTGGGTATGGCGACGCAGCCGGCACGGCCGCGGCGACCATGCCCGTTCGTCCGCCTCGTCCCTCCCGCCATCACGCCGACCACTGCTCGGTTCCCACCGCAGCCGCGGTCCCGGTTCATCATGCCGAACACCCCCGACCCGTCGTCCGGTGACGCCGACCGCGAGCCTCTCTCGATCGCCGAGGAGATCGCGGCCGAGGTCAGGGATGGCATGGACGTCACCAGCCACTACGAGGCCCTCAAGAAGGGCGACAGCTTCATCACGGAGCTGCAGAAGCTGTCGATGCCCGAACTCGTGGAGCTGGCGCGTCGGGAGAACCTCGGCGACGTGTCGGGCGCGAGGCGTCAGGATCTCGTGTTCCGGATCCTCAAGGAGCGGATCAAGCTCAACGGGCTGATGTTCGGCGAGGGCACACTCGAGATCCTCCCCGACGGCTTCGGCTTCCTCCGCAGCCCCGACGCCCACTACCTCTCCTGCCCCGACGACATCTACGTGTCGCCGAGCCAGATCCGCCGGTTCGGCCTCCGCAACGGCATGAGCGTGGCGGGACAGATCCGGCCGCCCAAGGAGAGCGAGCGGTACTTCGCGCTGCTGCGCGTGGAGGCGATCAACGGCGAGGATCCGGCCAAGCTGACGACGCGGGTGTTCTTCGACGAGCTGACCCCGCTGCACCCCGACGAACGAATCGTGATGGAGACCACGGCTGAGGAGCTCTCGACCCGCGTGGTCGACCTGATCGTACCGATTGGCTTCGGCCAGCGTGGGCTGATCGTCAGTCCGCCGCGGGCCGGCAAGACCGTGCTCCTGCAGAAGATGGCCAAGGCGGTGCTCGCCAACTATCCCGAGGCCTATGTCTTCATGCTGCTGATCGACGAGCGGCCGGAGGAGGTCACCGACATGGAGCGGCAGGTGAAGGGGCCGTCGTGCGAGGTGATCAGCTCCACGTTCGACGAGAACTCCAGCCGCCACATCCAGGTGGCCGACATGGTGATCGAGAAGGCCAAGCGGCTCGTGGAATACGGCCGCGACGTGGTGATCTTCCTCGATTCCATCACCCGGCTCGCCCGGGCGTGGAACTCCGAGGTGCCAAACTCCGGCAAGATCCTCTCCGGTGGTGTCGATTCGGGAGCCTTGCAGCGGCCGAAGCGGTTCTTCGGCAGTGCCCGCAAGGTGGAGCAGGGGGGGTCGCTCACGATCATCGCCACGGCGCTCGTCGACACCGGCAGCCGGATGGACGACGTGATCTTCGAGGAGTTCAAGGGGACCGGCAACCTGGAGATCGTGCTCGACCGCCGGCTGGTCGACAAGCGGGTCTATCCCGCCATCGACATCAACCGCTCGGGCACCCGCCGCGAGGAGATGCTGCTCGAACCCGACGAGTACCGCCGCATCTGCGTGCTGCGGAGGGTGCTCGGCGAGATGAACCCGCCCGACGCCATGGCACTGCTGATCAACCAGTTGGCGAAGACCAAGTCGAACAGCGAGTTCCTCATGAGTCTCAAGTCGTGAGACGGTGGGAGCAGTCGCGATGAGCCATGCGTCCGCGTTGCGGATTCTCGAGGGACGGATCGACCGCCTTCCGCCGGGCGCCCGGGTGGCCGTGGCCGTGGCCCGGTGGAACGAGCCGGTCACCCGCCGGCTGCTCGAGGGAGCGCTGCACGGGCTCGCCGCCGCTGGCCTGTCGGCCTCGGCCATCGACGTCGCCTGGGTTCCCGGGTCGTTCGAGCTGCCCTTCGCCGCCGACCGCTTCGCCGCCACCGGCCGCCATGCCGGTGTGATCTGCCTGGGGGCGATCATCAAGGGCGAGACGTCGCACGACCAGCACATCGCCTCCGCGGCCGCCACCGGCATCGAGCGCGTGGCCCGCCACCACGGGCTGCCCGTGATCTTCGGGGTGCTGACGTGCGACACGCTGGCCCAGGCCATGGCGCGGGCCGGGGGCGATGCCGCCGATGCGTTCGCCGGCAACAAGGGGGCCGAATCGGCGGCGGCCGCCGTCGAGATGATCGCGGTCGTCGCGGCCATCGGTGCGGGAGGATCCTCGTGAGCCGTCGCAGCCGGGCCCGGGAAGTCGCCCTTCAGTCGCTCTATCGGGCCGACGTGGGCGGGGTGGTTGAGCAGCGGGATCGCGACCGCTTTCATCGCGGACGCCTGCGGTCGGCCGAACTCACCGCCTTCGCGGATGTCCTCGTCGACGGCGTCGTGGGCCATCGAGGCGAGATCGACGCGCTCCTCGACGGCACGAGCGTCAACTGGCGGGTGTCGCGGATGGCGGCCACCGACCGGGCCGTGCTGCGGATCGCCGTCTTCGAACTGCTCCACACCGACACGCCGGGCCCCGTCGTCGTCGACGAGGCCATCGAACTGGCCCGCCGCTACGGCAGCATCGATTCGCCCGCGTTCGTGGCGGGCATCCTCGGTGCCATTCTCGCCGATCGCGACGGCCGCACGCGGCCGGCCGCGGGCTGACGCTGGAGTTCATCTCGCCATGGCACTGTTTCGTTTTGGCCGCAAGGAGGAGCCCCGCGTCGAGGCCGAGGCTGCGGCCGCGGAGCCTACGGCCGTCGAGGCTCCCAAGGCGAGCTTCCTCGACCGTCTCAAGGCGGGGCTCGCCAAGACGGCGAAGGTGCTCTCGACCGACGTCCGCGACATCTTCAAGCGCGAGGGCCGGCTGGTCGACGAGGAGTTTCTCGGCGAGCTGCGGGCCGCGCTGGTGAAGACCGACATGGGGCCGGCCGCCGCGGAGGCGATCGTGGCCGACGTCCGCGAGCGGCTCCGGGCCCGCGTGGTCGACCCCGATGTGGTCCTTGACTCGATCCGCACGCAGCTGCTGGCGCGGCTGAAGCCGGCCGAGGCGGGGATCGCCACCGCGGCCTCCGGCCCGACGGTGATCCTGGTGACTGGCGTGAACGGGTCGGGCAAGACGACGTCGATCGCGAAGCTCGCGAGGCTCTTCAGTCGCGATGGCAAGCGGGTCGTGCTCGGCGCCGGCGACACCTTTCGCGCGGCGGCCGTCGAGCAGCTCGCGATGTGGGCCGGCCGCCTCGGCGCCGAGATCGTCCGGGGCGAGCCGGGCTGCGATCCGGCCAGCGTGGCCCACCGGGCCGTGGCGCGGGCCGTTGAGGGAGGCTTCGACGTGTGCATCGTCGACACCGCAGGCCGGCTGCAGACGCAGGCCAATCTCATGCAGGAGCTCGCCAAGATTCGGCGGGTGATCGCCAAGCAGGTGCCCGACGCGCCCCACGAGACGCTCCTGGTGCTCGACGCCACCGCCGGGCAGAACGCGCTCTCGCAGGCCAAAGGCTTCACGGAGGCGGCCGGCTGCACGGGGATCGTGCTGGCGAAACTCGACGGCTCCGCCCGCGGCGGCGTGATCGTGCCGGTGGCCGAGCAGTTCGGCCTGCCCGTCAAGTTCGTGGGCGTGGGCGAATCGGCCGACGACCTCGAGCCGTTTCGGCCCGAGGACTTCCTCGCCGCCCTGCTCGAGGGCTCCTTCGCGGCCGCCGGCTGAACGGCGGGTTCGCCCAGCCCGCAGGGTCGCCCGCGGCCACGGTCCGGTCGCGCAAGATGTGACGTTCGCGGCGTGGGACGGCGTTTTTCGGACCGCAGCCTGTCGATTCCTCCAGCGGGCACGTGGGGGAGGGCGGGTGCGGATCGGCGGATTCTGCACCGGCTGGCGGCGCCTTCGTGACCGGGGGGCATTGCACCGGGCCGCTGGAGCGGCGCCGGATTCACACCGAAGGATTGGGAGTCATTTCGCCATGCGTTTCACCAAGTTCGTGCTGCCCGCCTGGGTGGCATCCGGCCTGTTGGCCGTTTCCGCGGCGACGGCCGACGACACGTCGCTGTCGTCGCGGCTCGACCCGAGCCTCTACGGCCAGCTGGCCCAGAACGACGCACCGGTCGCCGCGGCGCCCGTGCTGCCGGCCGTGCCGCAGGAAGACGCCTACCAGCTGCGGGCATTGCCGCCGCAGGAGGCGCAGGAGGAGGCCGAGACGGCCGTTCCGAACCGCTACCTCGAGACCCAGTTCCTCAAGGACAAGGGGATCGCGACGTACGGCTGGATCGACGCCGGCATCGGCGCCAACAACTGGGGCAATCCCTGGAACGGCCCGATCACGTTCAACGACCGCAACTGGCAGGCCCAGATGAACCAGCTCTATCTCGTCAACGAGAAGGTGCTGGATCTCGAGGACGGCGGATTCGACTGGGGCGGTCGGGTCGACCTCCTCTACGGTACGGACTACATCTTCACGACGGCCCGCGGCCTCGACGGCAACCTGTTCTACCAGC
>JBJTRH010000009.1:0-10699 GCA_046076065.1 Planctomycetaceae bacterium
GAGCCCTGGGCCGCCGCGGCTGCGGAGCTGCTCGAGGCCGTGCTTCACGAGGAGGCGGTTCTCGTCGACGAGCGGCATCACGTCCGTCACGGTGCCGAACGCCGCCAGGCCGATGCCCTTGAGCAGGGCCTCGCGGAGCCGTGGCGTGACCCGGCTCGCGCCGCTCGCCCGCGTGGCGATCGCCCAGGCGAGTTTGAACGCCACCGCCGCGCCGCAGAGCTGGCCGAACGGATAGGCCGTGCCCGGCAGCCGCGGATGCACGAGTACGTCGGCGGCAGAGAGTTCCGCGGCGAAGTGGTGGTGGTCGGTCACGATCAGTTCGAGCCCCAGTTCCCGTGCCCGCGCCGCCTCGGCCACCGCGGTGATTCCGCAGTCGACGGTGACCACCAGCCCCGCGCCCTCGGCGGCGAGCTTCGCCAGCGCCTCGGCGTTGAGCCCGTAGCCCTCGTCCTGCCGGTTCGGCACGTACCATGCCGGCTTCGCGTCGAGCGCCTCCAGGCAGCCCACCAGGATCGCCGTGGCGCACATGCCGTCGGCGTCGTAGTCGCCATAGATCACGATGCGCCGCCCGGCCCGGGCCGCCGCGAGGATGCGGTCGGCCGCCTCGGGAACACCGGGAAGGGTTTCGGGATCGCGGAGGTCGGAGAGCGTGCCCGCCAGGAACGACTTCACGCCGGCAGGGTCGACGACGCCACGGGCCGAGAGGAGCGCGGCGACGAGGCTCGACACACCTGCCGCCCGTTCGAGCGCCGCCACGGCGGCCCGGTCGTGGGCACGGACGTGCCAGCGCTTCGGCATCGGGGAATCCCTCCCGCGGGCATCCAAAGGCGGACAGTATACGGGCCCGGTGAGGCTGCCGGAAAACGTTATAGTACGCCCTCCGTGAGGAGACCCGAGATGACCAGCCTGCCCGTCGCCACCAAGCCCAAGCGGGACGAGATCCCCGCCGACCGCGTGCTCTGCGAATACTGCACCGCCAAGTGCTGCCGCTACTTCGCTCTGCCGTTGGAGACGCCGACGACGCGGGAGGAGTTCGAATACATCCGCTGGTTCCTTCTTCACGATCATGCGACGGTGTTCACCGAAGAGGGTGAATGGTACGTGTGCGTGCACACCGTCTGCAAGCATCTCGGCGAGGACCATCGCTGCGGCATCTACGAGACCCGGCCGCAGATCTGCCGCGAATACACCACCAAGGACTGCGAGTACGAGGACGACTGGGTCTACGACCAGTACTTCGAGACCTGTGAGCAGGTGGAGGAGTACATGGACGCCGTTCTCGGTCCCGGCGGCGAGACCGTGGGCGACGGCCGCCGGAAGAAGAACCGCGGGAAGTCGATTCGCGGCCCGAAGCCAGCGCTGCTGCCGATCCTCCCATGATCGAGCCCCGCACGCTCAAGGGATTCCGCGACCATCTCCCCGCGCAGGCGCTGGCCCGCGAGCGGGTGCTCGACGTGGCCCGCCGCGTGTACCGCTCGTACGGCTTCACACCCATCGACACGCCGGCGCTCGAGTATCTCGAGATCCTCACCGGCAAGGGCAGCGACGAGACCGACAAGCAGCTCTATCGCTTCAAGGATCACGGCGGCCGTGACGTGGGCCTGCGGTTCGACCTCACCGTGCCGTTCGCGCGATTCGCCGCCCAGCACGTCCACGACCTGGGCCTGCCCTTCAAGCGCTACCACATGGCGGCGGTGTGGCGCGGCGAGAACACGCAGCGGGGTCGCTACCGCGAGTTCATGCAGTGCGACTTCGACACCATCGGCACCACGAGCCCGGTGGCCGATCTCGAGATGGTGCTCGTCGTGCACGACCTGCTGGCGGCGATCGGGCTGGAGCGGTTCTCGATCCGGGTCAACGACCGCCGCGTGCTCGCCGGCATCCTCGACAGGCTCGGCCTCGCCGACCGCTCGACGGCCGTCCTGCGGAGCCTCGACAAGCTCGGCAAGGCGACCCCCGAGGCGGTGGCCGCCGAACTGGCGGCGCATGGCGTGGCGGCCGACGCCGCCGGCGCGCTGCTCGAGATGGCGGGCCTCGTCGGGCCGCCGGCCGACGTCCTCGCCCGGCTCGAGGCCCTCGTCGGCGAGAGCGAAGCGGGCCAGGCCGGCGTTGCGGCCCTCCGCGCGATCGTGGCCGGGGCTCGCGATGCGGGGATCGCGGACGGGCGGGTGGTGATCGACCCGTCGATCGCCCGCGGCCTCGACTACTACACCGGCATCGTGCTCGAGAGCTTCCTCGACGAGCTGCCGTCGCTCGGCAGCATCTGCTCCGGGGGACGCTACGACAATCTCGCCGGCCTCTACACGAAGCAGCCGCTGCCGGGCGTGGGTGCATCGCTCGGCATCGATCGCCTCCTCGCCGGGCTCGAGGAGCTCGGCCGGCTCGCCACTGTCGAGACGCCAGCCGAGGTGTTTCTCGTGCACTTCGACGAACGTCACCTCGCTGACTACCTGCGGATCGCCTCCGCGATCCGGGCCGCCGGGATGGCGGTCGAGTTCTTCCCCGAGGCCAAGAAGGTCGGGCAGCAGCTGAAGCTCGCCGCCAAGCGGGGCTTTCCCGGGGCCCTGGTGATCGGCGGCGACGAGTTTGCCGCGGGCACCGCCCAGTTCAAGAACCTCGCCACGCAGCAGAGCGTGACGATCGACTGGCACGGCGACCTGCACGTGCTGGCCGACGCGGTGCACTCGCAGCTGGAGGCGGCCCGGCACGGCTAGCCGGCGAACCGCTTCTCGAGGGCCGCCAACGCCTCGGCCACGCTCCGCGCGTCGGCGGGCCGGGCGGTGCGGTCGTGGGCGATCATCCGCATCACCAGGTCGCCAACCTTTGCGGGCACGTCGGGCGCGACCTCCACCAGCGGCGTGGGCGTGCCCCGCGCGATCGCCGTGAGCACGGCAGCGATGGTGCGGCCCGCGAAGGGCAGCCGGTCGGCGAGGAGCTCGTAGAGGATCACTCCGAGTCCGAACAGATCGCTCGACGCGTCGAGGTGGCCGTCGTCGATCCGTTCCGGGGGCATGTACGAGGGCGTGCCCACGAGGGCGCCGTCGTGCGTGACCGCGGTGGCGTGGGCGTCGAGATCCCTGGCGAGGCCGAAATCGATGATCCGGACGCTCCGCGACTCGCCCTCGAGAAAGATGTTGGCCGGCTTGATGTCGCGATGCACGATGCCCCGCCGGTGCGCGGCCGCGAGCCCGGAGGCGATCTCGCGGCCGATCCGCAGCACCTCGCCGAGCGGCAGCCGCCCCGAGGCGTCGCGGTGGTCGCGGAGGGTGCGTCCCTCGAGCAGCTGCATCACGATGTAGGGCACGCCGTCCTGCTCGCCCACCTGGTGGATCGTCATGACGTGCGGATTCTCGATCGCGCCGACCGAGCGGCTCTCGCGAACGAACCGCTGGCGTGCCGCGGCGTTGCCCGCGTAGCGGCCGCTCATCACCTTGATGGCCACGCGGCGGTCGAGCCGGTCGTCGTGGGCGAGGTACACCCGGCCCATGGCGCCCGAGCCGATCAGCCCGAGCACGCGGTAGTCGCCGATCATCCGCGGCGCCGGCTCGTCGATCACGATCCCGGGATCGTCCGAGAGGCCGTCGCCCGCGTCGCTGACGAGCGTGGCGGTGAGCGGCGAGTGGGAGGGGTGCGTGTCGCCGTGCTCGCGACGCACCACGAACGAGCAGAACGGGTCGTCGCGGAGCATGCAGCTCGGCTCCTCGATCACGACCCGCTCCTGGAAGTGGGTGGCGAGACCGCGGATGATCCCCGTGGCCAGCGCGCACAGCCGCCTCCTCGACGAGTAGACGACCTGGATCTCGTCGGGCGCCGAGCGAAACACCTCGAGCACCGGCGGCGCCGCGCCCGGGTTGGTCGATCGCACCATGCGGTGGATGATCGCCTCGGTGTGCTCGACGACGTCGAGCGTCTTCCAGTCGGGTTCGATGAAGGCACCGGCCACCTTCACGAGGTGCGGCGCGAGGAACTCGCCGAACTCCGTGACGAGCGCCGGCAGGGGGCGTCCGGCGGCGGCCGCGAGGTCGCCGAGCATGGCCACGGCTTCGGCATCGGGATAGACGCCGGACGGGAGGTGCTTCTGGCCGCCGATCGACGACGAGGACGCCCCCACGCCGCTGCGGGAGCCCGCGGGGAAGCGTTCGGCGAACTTGTGGAGGTAGAAGAAGATCAGGCCGTGCACGGGCTGCCCTGCCGGGAACGAATCGGACGGGGCGGTGTCGTCCGCCACCCTCGGACGGTCCGCCGGCCCGATTATCGACCGGATTCCCGGATTGGAAAGCCGCGGGCTTTCCAGGCTCCGTCAGCGGGCTGGGCAGACGCGGTCGCGGTAGATCGCGAGGCCGTGGACGGCGTGGTACAGGGCGCCGCACTCGACATCCAGATCAGCCGTGGTCTCGAGCAGCGTCACCAGCCGGTCTGCGGCCCGGGTCACCCAGGGCTCGGCGAGCCGGGTGTCGTCGAGCGCTACCGCGAGCACCTCGAAGGCGTGGCCGGTGGCGCTCAGCCGGGCGAAGACGTCGGGCGAGGTGCCGGGCCGTTCGAAGGGCCGCACGGCGAAGGAGCCGTCGGGCTGCTGGAACCGTCGCGCGCGGTCGAGGTGGTGATCGAGCACCGACTCGGCCTCGCCCCAGCCGCCCTCGGGATCCCTGCCGGTGGCGCGGCGGGAGGCGGCGACCGCCGTGGCGAGACCGTAGAGCCGATGCGCGCCGCCGCAGGCCGCCGACGGCACGTCGGCTCGGGCCTCCATGCGCACCACCCGCTCGGTGGTCCAGGCCTCACCGTCGCCCGCCGTCCACGCGGCATCCGGCGGCAGCCAGTGCGACAGGGCCATGAGCGTCCACGTGGCCTCCTGGCCGGGGCGGATGTCGTGCTGCGCCTGCGCGAGCAGGTCGCGCACGGTGAACGACCGGCCGCCCACCTGCAGCGGCGTGTCGAGCGGGATGCCGGCCGGCGTGCCTTGGCCGTCGGCAGCCACGCCGCACTGCGACAGGTAGCCGAGCCATTGGTCCGGATGACCCTGGCCCATCGTGCTGCCGGGCTCGACTTCGGCCGCCACCCCGACGCTTCCCGCGCGCAGCTTCCAGCCGGTGGCCCGTCCGCCGCCGAGCAGATAGTCGAGGGCCGACGAGGTCGTTCCCCGGGCATCGAGCGGGAAGTCGGGGCCGAAGGCGAGGACCCCGTGGACGATCTGCCAGGCGCCCTGCACGGAGGCGTCGAGCCGCCGTCCATCCCGGGCGTGGGCCAGGGCGCGGTCGATTCGCCGGCAGAGATCGACCCGCTCAGGCAGGGGCTCCGTCGGGCCCGCCCAGACGCCGCCGGCCGCGGCGGTGGCCACCGCGAACCCCAGGATCGCTCGGAGGAGCGCTCGGGGAACCAGAAAGGCACGTCGTGCGTAGATCATGGGAAGGCACCGGGAGGTCGGGGAGTCCGGCCGAATCGTGGCTGCCTAGAATAGTTCGTGTGGGAAGCGGTGCCGGTCGGTCGACCTGCGAGCCGGATTCCCGAGGGAGTTTCGAGCCCGATGCCCATGTTCTTCGATCCGCTGTATTTCGTCTGGGTGTCGCCCGCGATCCTGCTCGCCTTCTGGGCGCAGTGGCGGGTGCAGTCGGCCTTCGCCTCGGCCTCGCAGCTGCCGGCGCCCCTGTCGGGTGCAGCCGCGGCCCGCCACATCCTCGACTCGGCCGGGGCCCATGATGTGGAGATCGAGGCTGTGCCGGGCACCCTCAACGACCACTACGACCCGCGGGCCAAGGTGCTGCGGCTGTCGGAGGGCGTGTATGGGGCGCGGTCGCTCGCCGCCGTCGGGATCGCTGCGCACGAGGCGGGCCATGCCCTGCAGGATGCCCAGGGCTATTCGCTGATGTCGATCCGCAACGCGGCGGTGGGGGTGGCCAACTTCGGCAGCGGTCTCGGCCTGTTCGTGTTCATGATCGGTCTCGGCATGGCGCTCAAGCCGCTGGCCTGGCTGGGCATCGCCCTGTTTGCGGGCACGGTGTTCTTTCAGCTGGTGAACCTGCCGGTGGAGATCGACGCCAGCAACCGGGCCAAGGCGGCGCTGGTGAACCTGGGCGTCGTGCCGGCCGCCGAGATGCCGACGGTCAACGGCGTGCTCAATGCCGCCGCCTGGACCTACGTGGCGGCGACGCTGCAGAGCGTGCTCACGCTCCTCTACTACGCCAGCTACCTGACAGGCGGCTCGAGCGACGACCGCTGACCTGACTCGCCGCGCGGCTCGGGGCTGCCGGTGCCCCGTCGCCGGACGTTCCCCTCGGCCCTCCAGGCCTCGGCTCACTCGGATGCCGCCGGCGCTTCGCCATCCTGGCTGCGCTTGGTGCATACGCCGGCTCGCGGGGCACCGGCAGCCCCTCGCTGAGTTCGTGCCTGGAGCGAGGCCATGGATGGCTCGCGACGCGTGAACTCAGTGGTTCAGCGAATACAGCACCGCGTTGAGCGCGATCTTCTCGGCGTCTTCGCGGTCGTAGCCGGTGCACTCCATCGAGGCGTGCTTCTCCAGCGCGCAGGAGAGATCGTACGGCGAGAACAGGACGGCCCACCGGTCGCCGATGCGGACTCCTTCGAGCTTCGGCAGGCCGCGGCGCTTGCGGGTGCCCATGCGGCCGTCGCCGCCGGCCGGCTCGCGGATCGACACCTCGCGGATGTCGTAGCCGCCATACTCGGCGGCCGTGAACAGCGGGTCGTCGGCCGGCACCGGCTCGAGCTTCCGCCCGGGCAGGACCGCGGCGATCTCCTCGCGGAAGGCGGTGGCAAACTCGGGCGCGGCGCAGACGGCGTCGGCGATCAGCATCCCGCCCCGGTCGAGGAAGGCGGCGAGCTGGCCGCGGCGCTTCTCGTCGTAGGCGAACCGCTGCCGGCCGTGCATGAACAGGAGGTGGTAGTCGAACAGCGACTCGTCGAGGGGCTCGACGAGCGACGGAGTGTCGTCGACTCGAACGCCGGTCTCGCGGGCGGCGGCCCGCAGCACGTTGGCCAGGGCCGCGGGAGCCGCATCGCACATCCCGCCGTGACGGAGCTTGCCGATCGACAGCCGACCCCGGTCGAGGCGATCGCTGTCGGCGTCGCCGCGGGGAGCCGCCTCGAAGAGTTCGTCCTTGCTGCGGAGCTCGCGGTTGGTGGCGTAGGCGAGGATGTTCGTGCCGATGGCGAGGGCGGCGGCCACCTCGCGGGCCGCCTGCGGCGGCAGGGATGCCCGTGCCGGACCGCCGAGCTCCCAGAGGCACGACAGGCTCGGCATGCCGGCCGCATCGGGGTCGAGGTCGGTCGGCGGGGCGTAGATCACGCAGGTGCGGCAGCCGTAATCGATGCCGAACAGCGGCCGCTGGAGCTGCGGCGGCACGATCTCCTCGGCGTGCCACGCGGGGTGCTCGGGCGGCAGCAGGTGCAGCGTGTGCTCCGGCTCCGGGAACACCTCCCCCATCAGCTGCCGAAACCGGCGGTCGAACTCCGCGCTCTTGGGGCAGCAGGCCTCGGCGAAGATGAATCCTCCGTCGTCGATGTAGCCGCGAAGCCGGCGGCCGGCGTCCGGTCCCAGTTCGAAGGCGTCGCGGCCCGAGAGCCAGAGCACGGGCGCCTGGCGGAGGTCGTCGAGCGACGCGGTGGGCGTGTCGGTGACGTGCCACGAGAGGCCGGCGGGATAGTCCTGCCGCCACCGCGACTCCGCGTATTCGACGAGATGGGCGATGTCGTGGCCGTGACGGTTCCAGTCGCCACCGAACTCGTGGCGGCTCTTGGCCACGAGCACCGGCCGCCGGCCCTTGGCGAGGAACAGCAGCGCGAAGCTCGTGGCAACGGTGGCGTCCTCGATCCGGTTGGCGACGAACTTGCCCGTCAGGCGGTCCTGCTGCTGCACGAACATCCCGGCACCCTCGCGATACCAGTCGTGGTCGCCGATGTAGCGCCGGGCGGTGAACCGGCCCACCCGCTCGAGGCCGTAGAGGTAGTAGTAGAGCCAGGTGTCGCCGCCGGTCCCCGGGTTCTGCCGCACCGTGAACCGGCGGCCGAGCCACTCCAGTCCCTTCTCGAGGTTTCGCGGTGCCGCGCCGCCGCCGCAGCAGAGCACGTCGCCGCGGTTGGCGGCCGCATCGGGACGGCCGACGTGCTCGGCGGTGATCCAGATGCTGGCGATGCCGGCGCAGGTCATGCTGCCGGTTCCGGCCACGTTGCCGAGGGTGTAGCCCCACGAGCCGTCGGCGTTGTTGCACGCCACCCAGTACTGCTGCGCGCGGACCCAGGTCTCCTCGCGGACCCGCACCCCCGCCCGGGCCGCTTCGTGGAGGCCGAGCAGGGCGAACTGCGAGTTGGAGTTGTCGCCGTTGCCGGCGCCGCGGGCCTGGGCATAGGTCCACGAACCCGATCCCGGCCCCTGCCGGATCTGGGCCTGCTCCAGCCACGCGACGTTTCGCTCGAGCAGGGCGCGATCCGCGTCGGGGGAGAGCATCGCCAGCACCATGGTCTGCAGCGACACCGAGTAGGTGTCTTCGAGCTGCTGCTTGCGGAGCCAGTCGAGCCCGCGGCGCATCACCGGGCGGTCGGCGGCCACGCCCGCGTTGGCCAGCGCGAGCATCACCAGCGCCGTCGCTCCGGGCCGCTTGTCCACCGCCCCCAGCGCATCCCACGAGCCGTCGTTGTTCTGCTTCGAGACGAGGTAGTCGCGGGCCCGCTCGATGGCCCGCTGGATGTCGCCGGGCCCGATCGCGGCGGGCGGCTCCGCCGCATCGGCGCCACACCATGCACAGGCAAACGCCGCGAGGCACGACGTGACGACACGGCGGAGGGTGAGGCGAAAGGGTGCGGTCACGTGGACGGCCCGTGGTGCGGTGGCCGCTGGCCGGATCGCCGCCGCGCCACCCGATCGAATCGTAGCAGGTGTGACGGTCGGGCAGGATGGGCCGGTGATTGGCCGTGACCGATTGCCGCGCGGGCGACGGTGCCCGATACTGGACCACTCAGCGTCGGTCAGATCGATCACCGGCAGGGAGAATCGCAGGCGTGTCGTCCGCTCAGAAGTCCAAGACGCTCGACGAGATCCTCGTGGAGTTCTCCGAGCACCGGCAGCGGATGCAGGATGAGCTGCAGAAGGTCATCGTCGGGCAGGAAGAGGTGATCGAGCAGCTGTTCGCCGCCATCTTCACCCGCGGGCACTGCCTCCTCGAGGGCGTGCCGGGGCTCGCGAAGACGCTCATGGTGTCGACGCTGGCACGGATTCTCGACGTCGGCTTCAAGCGGGTGCAGTTCACGCCCGACCTGATGCCGTCCGACATCACCGGCACCAACGTGCTCGAGGAGGACGACACGGGCCGCCGCCGGTTCCGGTTCGTGGAGGGGCCGATCTTCACCAACATCCTCCTCGCCGACGAGATCAACCGCACGCCCCCCAAGACCCAGGCGGCCTCTCCAGGCGATGCAGGAGCGGGAGGTGTCGGTCGGCCAGGAGACCTATCAGCTGCCCGATCCGTTCTTCACGATCGCCACGCAGAACCCGATCGAGCAGGAGGGCACGTACCCGCTGCCCGAGGCCCAGCTCGACCGGTTCATGTTCAACATCAAGGTGGGGTATCCGACCGCCGACGAGGAGGAGCGGATCCTGATGGCGACCACGAGGCCCGAGAAGCCCGAGGTCCGCCACGTGCTCTCCGGCCGCGCGATCGCCAACATTCAGAAGCTCGTGGCCGGCGTGCCCGTGAACGAATACGTCGTCAAGTACGTCGCCCGGCTGGTGCGGGCGACGCGGCCCAAGGATCCCCAGTCGCCGAAGTACGTGGCGGAACTGGTCGACTGGGGCGCCGGCCCCCGGGCGGGCCAGTTTCTGATCCAGGGCGGCAAGGCGATGGCGGCGATGGCCGGCCGCTTCAGCGTGTCGCTCGAGGACATCCGCCGCGTGGCGGTGCCGGTGCTGCGGCACCGGATCGCCACCAACTTCCAGGCGCAGGCCGAGGGGCTCACCAGCGAGTCGATCATCGAGCGGCTGGTGCGGGAGATCCCCGAGCCGGAGATTCCGAAGTTCGTCAGGTGACGGCCGCGAGGAGGCTCGGCGGATGGCCCGCGCGGTCGAGGAATACCTGAAGCCGGAGGTCGTGCGGCGCATCGCGCGGCTCGATCTCCGCGCGCAGTTCATCGTGCAGGGCTTCCTCCAGGGGCTCCACGCGAGTCCCTACCAGGGGTTCTCCGTCGAGTTCAGCGAGCACCGCCGCTATGCCCCCGGCGACGACCCGAAGGACATCGACTGGCTGGTCTACGCCAAGACCGACAAGCACTACGTCAAGAAGTTCGAGGCCGAGACCAACATCACCGGCTACCTCGTGGTCGACACGAGCGCATCGATGGCCTACACCTACCGGCAGCAGCTCACCAAGCTCGACTACTCGATCTCGTTGGCCGCCGCACTCTGCTGGCTCATGGTGCACCAGCAGGATCCCTGCGGACTCATGATCTTCGACGAGAAGCTCCATGCCTCGCTGCCGGCCCGGTCGCGACGGTCGCAGATCGCCCAGGTGCTGTCGGTGCTCGCCAAGGTCAAGCCCTCCGGCAAGACCGACGTGGCCCGGAGTCTCATCCAGGTGGCGGCGATGCTGCGACACCGCTCCCTGGTGATGGTGTTCAGTGATCTGCTCGCCGATCCGGGCCCGATCCGCGACTCCCTGCTGCGGCTGCGACACCGCGGCCACGACGTGATCCTGTTCCA
>JBJTRH010000010.1:0-5512 GCA_046076065.1 Planctomycetaceae bacterium
CGCCCGCACGAGGTCCGCGACGACGTCGCGATGCTTCTCCGCGCACAGGCACTCCGCCGGATCGAGCCGCAGCAGGTGATCGACCACGTCGTCCCGCTCCACGACCGCCGCCTCGAAGCGGCCCGCGGCCACGTCGATCCAGGCGAGCCCCACCGTCCCGGCCCCGTCGTCGCGGCTCGCAACCGGCAGGATCGCGACCAGCCAGTTCGGCCGCGACGGGTCGAGGAGCGTCTCGTCGGCAGCGATGCCCGGCGTGACGATCCGCGTGACCTCGCGGCGGAGCAGGCCCTTCGTCGTCTTCGGGTCGTCGATCTGCTCGCAGATCGCCACGTGGCGTCCCGCGGCGACGAGCTTCACGAGCTGCACGTCGAGCTGGTGGTGCGGGAACCCGGCCATCGGCAGGGCGTCGGGGCCCTTGTCGCGGCTGGTGAGCGTGAGGTCGAGGAGGTCGGCGGCCTCGCGGGCGTCGTCGCCGAACAGCTCGTAGAAGTCGCCCATGCGAAACAGCACGAGCGCGCCGGGGCAGCGGGCCTTCGCCGCCTCGAACTGCTGCATCATGGGGGACGTCGTCGACGCCATGGGCGGAAATGTATCAGCCTTTGACCGGTTCGACGGCGGGACGTACAAATCAGGAATCCCGGGTGCCGATGAGAGGCCCCTGCGATGGGGACCTGCGAACCTGGTCAGGGCTTAACCGCAGCAGCCATAAGCAGTCGTCTCTTTGTGCGGTGGGCCTCTCATCGGCATCCGGGGCCAGGACCCCGGGCTTCGCTGCACGCAAGGCATTCATGGCTGACTCGACCGCCTACCAGGTCGTCGCCCGGCGGTATCGGCCGCAGCGGTTCGCCGACCTCGTCGGCCAGGAGCACGTCGCCCGGGGGCTTTCCGGGGCGATCGAATCGGGCCGCATCGGCCACGCCTACCTGTTCACGGGCGCCCGCGGCGTGGGCAAGACGAGCGCCGCCCGGATCTACGCCAAGGCCCTCGAGTGCGAGCGGGGGCCGGCGGCCGAGCCGTGCAACGAATGCGACTCCTGCCGGGCGATCTCGGCGGGGCAGGACGTCGACGTGGTCGAGATCGACGCTGCCAGCAACCGCGGTGTCGACGAGATCCGCCAGCTGCGGCAGAACGTGGCCGTGCGTCCGGCCCGCGGGCGGTTCAAGGTGTACATCATCGATGAAGTGCACATGCTGACGCGGGAGGCGTTCAACGCGCTTCTCAAGACGCTGGATGAGCCGCCAGCACACGTGAAGTTCGTGCTCTGCACGACGGAGCCCGAGAAGCTCCCGATCACGATCCTCTCCCGGTGCCAGCGGTTCGATTTCACGACGGTGGACGTAGGGGCGATCGCGGGCCGGCTGGCGCAGATCGTGGAGGCCGAGGGGGCCGACGTGTCGCCCGAGGCCCTCACGCTGATCGCCCGCCGGGCCGCCGGCAGCATGCGTGACAGCCAGTCGCTGCTCGAGCAACTGCTCGGCTCGGCCGGCGGCACGGTCGGCGTGGACGACGTGCATGCCCTGATCGGCACCGGCCGCGAGGAGCGGGTGGGCGAACTCGTGACGGCGGTCGCTGCCCGCGATCCGGCCCGGGCGCTCGCCGCGCTCGACGAGGCGCTGCAGGGCGGGGCCGACCCGGGGGGCGTGCTCGACCAGGTGATCGCGGCGCTCCGCGACTGCCTGCTGGCGAGCGTCGGGTGTGAGCCTGCGAGGCTCGCCGTGTCGCAGGGCCTCGGTGTGGATCTTGCCGCGCTCGGCAGGCAGCTCGGCACGGCCAACCTGCTCGCCATGCTGCAGATCATCGACCAGACGCTGTCGCGCATGAGGACGAGCGGACACCCTGCGATCCTCGCCGAGATGGCCGTGATCCGTCTGGCCGGGCTCGAGGACATGCAGGGCCTGGCGATGGCGATCGACCGGGTCGCGGCCGCTGCACCACCTGCCGCCGCCACGGCTGCGCCAGCCCGCGAGGCGCCGCCGCGGCCAGCGGTAGCGCATGCAGCGCCGGCGGGGGCCGCGCCTCAAAAAAAAACGGCCGACCTGACCGCGGGCGCTGAGCCACCGCGGGCCCCTTCCGGTCTGCCCCCCGCTCCCGCGTTGGCGCCTGCGCCGGCGGCCGGGACTCCGCCGCCGCTGCCCGCGGATGCGCACGCCACCTGGCTGGGCGTCGCCGCCTCGCTGGAAGGTCTGCTCGCCGATTTTGCGGCGGAAGCGGTGTCGGCGACGTGGCGGGACGATCTCCTCGACGTCAGCCTGCCGGCCACGGCGACGACCGCCGTCGCGTTTCTGCGCAGGCCCGAGTCGGCCGCGGCGATCGCCCGCGGGCTCGAGGCGGCGGTGGGCAGACGCGTGCGGCATGCCGTGGCGCTGGCCGCGGCCGAAGTCGAAGTGCCGACGCCGGTCGCGGCCCAGCCGGCGCGGCCCGTGGTCTCGCAGGCGGCCCTGCTCCGCGAGGTGTCCGAGCATCCGCTCGTGGCCCATGCGATGACGGTCTTCGATGCGGCGATCCGCAAGGTGGAGCCGCGGAAGCCTCGCCCCGCGGTCGCGGCGACCGTCGGAGGGCCGGCACCGGAACAGGCCGGAGGCGAGGGGGCGGTCGACGAGGAGCCGACGACGTTCGGGGAGGTGACGGATGGCTGAACGACGAGGTGCCGTGGCCAGGCTCGTGGACGCGTTCGCCGATCTGCCGGGCATCGGTCGGCGGTCGGCCGAGCGGCTTGCCTATCACGTGCTGGCGATGGGCAAGGACGATGCGCTGGCGTTCGCCGACGCCATCCGCGCGGTGAAGGAGAACCTCCGGCCCTGCCGCACCTGCTTCAACCTCGCCGAGGGGGAGCAGTGCGACATCTGCGCCGATCCGCGACGTGACCGGGGCCTGCTGTGCGTGGTGGAGCAGGTCCGTGATCTCCTCGCCCTCGAGCAGGCGGGCACCTACCGGGGGCTGTATCACGTGCTCCAGGGCCGCGTGGCCCCTTTGGAAGGCCGCGGCGTGGAGCGACTCACGCACGATGCGCTCGCGGCCCGCGTCGCCCAGGGCGGATTTCGGGAGGTGATTCTCGGCACCACGCCCAACGTGGAGGGCGATGCCACCGCGCTGGTCGTCGCCCAGCGGCTCGAGGGTCAGTCGGTCGACATCACCCGGCTGGCCCGGGGCCTCACGGTGGGAGCGTCGCTGGAGCAGGCGAACCGCGAGATGCTCGTCGACGCGTTCACCGGCCGCCGGAAGTTCTGACGGCGAAACATCGCCGCCCGCGGCCGAGCAGGCATTTTTCATGCCAGACCGCGCAGATGGTCTGGAAACGCGGTATTCTTTGGGTGGTTCAGGGGCGTCGGGAAACGCCGTGGAACCGGCACGAGGATTGCAGCGATGCGGATGTCGTTCGGCCAGGAAATGCGGATGGCGCAAAAGCAGGTGCTTGCGCCGCGCATGATCCAGTCGATGGAGATCCTGCAGCTGCCGGTGATGGCCCTCGAGGAGCGGATCGAGGAGGAGATCCAGAACAACGAGACGCTCGAGGTCGAGGAGGCCGGCCAGGATGCGCCGCAGGTCGAGGCGATGAACACGGCCGTCGACACCGAGCCTCCCGTGGAGCGAACGGTCGACGAGAAGCCGCTGATCGTCGATCAGGACCACGCCAACCAGGCCGACTTCGAGCGCACCTACGACTGGGCCAACGAGTATCCCGACAGCGACGACGATCGCAGCCGGCCGTCGGCCTCGCAGATTGAGCAGGCGGGCGATCGCTACCTCGACGTTATGGCCAACATGGCGGAGCGGCCCGAGACGCTCTGCAATCACCTCCACGCCCAGGTGGCGAACTATGAACTGACGCCCGCCGAACGAGAAGCCGCCGACAAGGTGATCTACAACCTCGATGCCAACGGCTACCTGCCGATGCCGCTCGAGGAGCTGGTCGAGGCCGACGGTCCTCCGGACCAGATCGCCCACCTCACCAGCGCGCTGGCCGTGGTGCAGAGCATGGACCCGCCGGGCGTGGGAGCCCGCGACCTGCAGGAATGCCTGCTGCTCCAGATCCGCCACGACACTCCCAACGCCCGCCAGCTCCGTCAGCTGGTCCGTGACCATCTCGAGGATCTCGCCGGCAATCGCCTGCCGCTGATCGTCCGGAAGACGGGCATGTCGATCGAGGAGATCGAGCTGCTCCGCGAGCAGCTCCACGACTTCAAGCCCAAACCGGGAGCGGTCTTCTCCTCGCCCATCGTGGTGCCGGTCAAGCCCGACGTGTACGTCGATCAAATGCCCGACGGGGCATGGAAGGTGCGGCTCGAGGACATCGACCTGCCCAACCTCCGCATCAGCCCGCTGTACCGCGACATGCTGATGTCGCCGGAGACCGACGCCTCGACACGAGAGTACATCAAGCGCAAGATCAACTCGGCCCAGTGGCTGATCGACGCCATCGAGCAGCGGCGGAGCACGCTCCTCAAGACGGCCCAGGCGATCGTCGACCATCAGACGCGGTTCCTCACCGAGGGGCCTGAGGCGATCGAGCCCTTGAAGATGCAGCAGATCGCCGACCGGATCGGGATGCATGTCACCACCGTCAGCCGGGCCGTCGACGACAAGTGGCTGCAGACGCCCCGCGGCATCCATTCGCTGCGGAAGTTCTTCGTCGGCGGCACCGTGAGCGCCGATGGCGAGGAGGTGGCCTGGGACGCGGTGCGGATGAAGCTCCAGGAGATCGTCGACGCGGAGCCGAAGGACGCGCCGTTCAGCGACGACGACCTCGTCCGCGAGCTGGGCAAGCAGGGCATCACGGTCGCCCGCCGGACGGTCACGAAGTATCGCAAGGCGATGAAGATCCCGAGTTCGAGGCAGCGGCGCGACTGGAAGCTCGTGCGGGAACCCGGCGACGACGGCGGCACCTCGGACGGCGACGATCACCAGGATGACGCTGACGTGCCGGACGACGAGTGACCTCGCCATCCGCCCTTGTCGGATTTCGCGCGGCACGCCTAGGATCTCGGCGTCCCGCACCCGGAGTCACGACATGCGCTGCCCCTTCTGCCTGGCCGACAATGACCGGGTGATCGACTCGCGGTCGGGTGACGACGGGGCCACGATCCGCCGGCGGCGGGAGTGCCTCGGCTGTCGGCGCCGGTTCACCACCTACGAGCGGGTGGAGCGTCAGCCGCTGACCGTGGTCAAGAAGCGCGGAGACCGGGCCCCGTTCGATCGCGACAAGATCCGCCGCGGTCTGGCGAAAGCCTGCTGGAAGCGGCCGGTGACGGAGGACGATCTCGAGCGGGTCGTGTCGTCGCTCGAGGCCGAGCTCTACGGGGCCTACGACGGCGACGTGCCGAGCCGCGTGATCGGGGAACGGCTGATGGAACTGCTCCGGGAGCTCGACCAGGTGGCCTTCGTGCGGTTCGCGAGCGTGTACCGGGAGTTCAAGGACGTCCGCGACTTCGTCGACGAGCTCGAGCCGATCCTCAACGACACCGGCCGCGGCGGCGGCTGACCGTCAGGCCCGGCGGACGAAGGCGCCGTTCAC
>JBJTRH010000011.1:0-6452 GCA_046076065.1 Planctomycetaceae bacterium
CGTGGGGGCCAGATCGACGTTGAGCGCCAGGGCGTCATCCACGGTGCCCCGCTCGTCGGCCGGCATCCGCGGGTCGACCACGATCAACGGCACCCGGATGCTCTCCTCGAAGGGATACCATTTGTCGGCGAGGCCGTGCTCACCGTGGAGGTAGCCGTTGTCGGTCGTGAAGATCACCAGCGTGGTGCCCAGCAGCCCCTGCCGGTCGAGTTCGTCCACCACCGCCCCGCAGGCGGCATCCACCTCCGTCGCCAGCCGATAGTAGTTCTTCATGAACTCCTGGTACTTCTCCGGCGTGTCGAACCGCCAGTGCCAGCGGATCCGGCCCTCGTTCTTCTCGCTGACGAGAAACTCGGGGAGCCGCCGGTAGTGGTCGTCGCCTGCGGTCGCCGGCACGGGGATCGCCGCGTCTTCGTAGAGCGGCAGCGTCTCGGGCTGCGGCAGATACTGCTTCGGGTTTTCGTCCTCGGCATGCGTCGCGAAGAACGAGAGCGTCAGGCAGAACGGCCGGTCCTTGGGCCGGCCGCGCAGGAAAGCGAGTGCGTCGCGCTCGTTCTTCCGCGTCACGTGGATCTCGCCGCCGCCGGGCTCGGGCTGCCAGTGCGTGCCGCCGTAGGCGGCGCCTTCGTCACACTCGCCTTCGGGAAACGGGCCGCAGTGCCACTTCCCGTAGAGCCCCACGTGGTAGCCGTGGGCTCGCAGCAGGCCCGGATAGGTCTCGCTCCATGGCGTCTCGAAGGCGTCGAAAGCCCGGTTGCCATGCCGCGACATCCACTGGCCGGTGAACAGGCTCGCCCGGCTCACGCCACAGATGGCGGTCGTCACGCAGGCATGGGTGAACCGCACGCCCCGGGCCGCCAGGCCGTCGAGCCGCGGCGTCTTGACCACCGGATGCCCGGCGGCGCCGAGCGTGTCGTGCCGCCAGTCGTCGGCGTAGAGCACGACCACGTTGAGCGGCCGTTCGGCGGCGGGAGCCCGGGCCGCCGCCATGCCGGCAACGATCGCCAGCGCGACCATCGGCACTGCGGTCCGGGTCGTAGCTCGCATGCGAATCGTGCTCCCCTGGGTGAAGCCCTGACTGTCGCCCTGTGAAGGCGGCCCGCCATCACCCGTCCGGGTGACAACGCCGTTTGCGACCCCGTCGATGATGGCCTACGCTGCGGCTTGTGGGCAAGAACGGGCGAGAGGCGGACGATGGACAGGGTGAGCACGAGCCCGCGGGGACGCCTGCGGCTGGCGACGGTGTGCTTCTGCCTGTTCGGTGTCCTCGGCCTGCCGGGGGCCCGTGCCGACGTCGAGACGCCGAACGAGGAGCCCCCCATCGTGTCGCGACCCAGGGGATCGCGTCCTGCGAAGTCGGAAGACGAGTGGGATCCCGCCAGGTGGCGAGTGGGTTCCTACATCTGGTCGGCGAGCACCGCCGATAAGCAGACCTGCCAACTCTGGCGGGCCTTCGAGATCCCGACCGGGGCCACGGTGACGACGGCCACCCTCAGAGTGCTCGCCGACAACAATTTCGTGGCGCTTCTCGACGGCCGTGAGCTTGGCATGGGCAGCGATCTCCGCTTCATGACCGAGTACGACATCAGCGAGGTGCTGGCCCCGGGCCGACACGTGATCGCGATCCGCGCTTTCAACGAGTCGCACCATGCGGGCGTCGCCGCGGGCCTTTCGGTGACGCTCTCCCGGGGCGGTTCGATCGTGATGCTCTCTGACGATTCGTGGCGTGTGGTGCCGGAGGGCGAACGCGGCTGGGAGCGGCGACGAGAACCCCTGCCGACATGGCAACTGGCTTCGATCAAGGCTCCGTTCGGGGCCATGCCATGGAACAAGCCGGTCATCCGGCTCAACCATGTCATCGTGCGCACGCCCCAGGAGACCCCATTCTGGCAGCGGGCATGGTTTCAGTCGCTCGTGGCAGCGGTCGGCGGCGTGTCGGTGTTGGCGAGTCTCCTGCTCGCCATGCGGCTCATCGCCGAATCCCGGGCCCGTAGCCTGCTCGATCGTGAGCGGGCGCGCATCGCCCGCGACATCCACGATGAGCTCGGCGCTGGGCTCACGCAGCTGGTGCTCGAGGGGGAGGTGGCTCGCACCGATTTGCCCGCCGGGTCTGCCACGGGCGACCGGCTGAATGCCCTTTGCGACCGGGCCCGGGCCCTGGCTCAAGTGATGGATGAACTCGTGTGGGCGGTGAACTCCCGCCGCGATACGCTCCGCGACTTCGTGACCTACGCGAGCAAGTACATCCGCCGCTTTCTCGAGCCCACCTCGATCCGCTGCCGGCTCGACATCGCCCTCGACCTGCCCGACGTGACGTGCGACCTACCGGTCCGCCGCAACCTTCTGCTGGCGGTCAAAGAGGCTGTGAACAACGCCGTGAAGCACTCTGGATCGCAGCAACTCTGCTTTCGCGTCGAGCGGCGGTCACCGATGCTGATCGTGACGGTCGAGGACGACGGCCACGGCTTCGACCTCGAGCGGTCGAAGTCCGCGGGCAATGGCCTCGCGAATCTCGGGCAGCGGATGCGCGACATCGGCGGCGTCTGTCGGATTGTCACAGCGCCCGAATCCGGATGCCGCGTCGAACTGGAGGTGCCGCTCGCGCGCTTCATCCGCCGCGCCGCCCCGCCCGCCGCCGGCGTCGACCTGCTGAGCGACGGCCAGAAACGGCGTTCGTCGACGCTCGCTGCATCGCCGGGGGTCCAGTCTTCATGAACCGTCCCGCCGGGCGGCTGCCGCCGAGCCCAAAGCCCCCGTATCGCATCGCCCTCGTCGAGGATCAGCCCGCGACCCGGGAGAGCTGGCAGCGGCTGGTGTCGTCGCTGCCCGACTTCTCCTGCATCTACTCCTGCGCCTCGGGCGAGGAGGCGATTCGCGTGCTGCCGGTCGTGAAGCCCGACGTCGTGCTGATGGACGTGTTTCTCCCCAGGATGTCGGGCGTGGAGTGTACCGCCCGGCTCAAGGCTGCCCATCCGGGCCTGCTCATCGTGATGCTCACGGCCTGCGACGAAGACGAAATCTTGTTCCTCGCCCTCGAGTCGGGGGCCGACGGCTATCTTCTCAAGCGGACGAGCCCTGAAGACCTGCGGGCAGCCCTGCTCGACGTGCTCCATGGCGGTGCGCCGATGACGGGCGAGATCGCCCGGCACGTGATCGAGTCGTTTCGCCGCAAGCGGCCGACCGATCCCTCGCTGGGCCTGACGCCCCGCGAGGAGGAGACGCTCGTGCTGCTCACGAAGGGCTATGCCAACAAGGAGATCGCGCAGCACCTGGGCGTGAGCATCGAGACGGTCCGCAGCCACTTGAAGCACATCTACGAGAAGATGCACGTCCGATCGCGCGGAGAGGCGGTGGCTCGCTACATGTCGGGCCCCGGCCATCGGGCTTCGCCGAGGCCATAACCGACCGCCGAAAAAACACGACGCGTTGACCTGATCGGGTGATGGTGCGGCGGAAGCACCCCGATAGATTGCTAGGGGGTGTCGTCTGTGGTGACCAAGGTGTGTCGCCCTGGCTCGGGCCTGCCGTTCAGAGGAGAGTGTGCCATGGGGTTGAGCGGATTTCGCCGTGCTCGTTCCGCGATGATCGTCGGCGGCTGCATGGCCGCCCTGTCGATGTCGGCCTCTGCCGCCACGCTCACGTGGGGGACGTCGGGGACTGGCGGTAGCGGTGCGTGGACGACGGCCAACGCGTGGTACGACGGCTCCGCGCAGGCGACGTGGAACAATGCGACTCCCGACAACGGCGTGTTCGCCGGTACGGCCGGCACCGTGACGGTCACCACGGCCACCGCACAGAACATCCAGTTTTCGACCACCGGCTACACCGTGTCGTCCGGCACGCTGAACATCAAGGGCGGCGTGACGGTCGATTCCGGGACGGCGACGGTCTCCTCCGCGATCTCTGGCACCGGATTCACCAAGTCGGGCGTGGGCACGCTCCGGATTTCCAACACGAATTCATCCTTCACCGGCACCACGTCGGTCACGTCGGGCACGCTCGCGTGGACCAGCACCGGCCGCAACTCGTTTGCCCGGGGGAGCCGCGCCTACGACATCCCTGCAGGATCGACGCTGAGGCTCGACGCCGGCGGCACGATCAACTTCGGCTCCTCCTCCACGGGCACCACCACGCTGACGGGCGGCGGCGTGTTCAATGTGGCCTTGGGGACCACCTTCACGAGCGACAACGCAACCTCGGGCAACGTCGTGATGTCGCTCGGCTCGGGAGCCCAGATCGTGGTCGATGGCGTGCTGGGTTCGTCACAGATCTGGAACACCGGCACCCAGAACCGGGGCTACACGTACTACGCCAACAACAAGGCCGACCTCGTCATCAACGCAGGCGGTCGCTTCACCGCCCAGTACTCCAATGCCCTCGCCACCCCCAGCCAGGACATCATCGTGAATGCCCTCCTGGGGAGCGGCACCTTCGACAAATCCCAGCCCGATCCCGCGAACGTGAAGGTGGGCATCGACAACGGGTCGGGGGTCTTCTCCGGAAACTTCATCAACAACACCAACCAGCTGACGTTCATCAAGCTTGGCACCGGCACGCAGACGCTCTCCGGCACCGGCCCCGGCATGACCTTTCAGGCGCAGGCCGGCGGGCTGATCATCACCGGCACCATGGGCAGCGGCGGCCTGACGACGGTGTCGCCCGGCGCCGTGTTCGGCGGCACCGGACTGCTCAGCGGGAGCCTGACGTTCGCGTCCGGCTCCTCCATGTTCCTGTTCAATCCCGCGGCGCCGCTCACCGTCGGGAGCGGCGTCACCTTTGGCGACGCATCCACCTTCGGCGTCGCCAACCTCGCCGGGCTCACGAACTCCGTGGCCGACGGCACCTATACGCTGATTTCCGGCAGCGTCACCACCACGGGCCTGGCCAACTTCGGCCCCGCCAACGCCTACGACCTCGGCGGAGGTAAGCAGGCCTACTTCAACGCCGTACCCGGCTCGCAGTTCCAGCTGATCGTGGTGCCGGAGCCGTCCGCAGCCTTCCTGGTGGGGCTAGCGATCGCCGCGATCGTGCGATGCTCGCGGCGGTCCGCCGCCGGTTCTTGATCGCCGGCAACACGACGGACTTCGCGCACTCTGGCTCTCGGCAGGCGGCAAACAGAGCCTGGGATCAGCGGCAGCGGCGGCGACGGAAAGCCGCCGCCGCCGCGATCAAGACGCTGATCGCCCCCAGCCCTGCAGGCTCGGGCACCGCCGCCACCGCGCCGGCCGTCGCCGGTGCGGTGTTGTAGTTGCCGGCGTCGTAGAGGCCCGTCGCGAAGAAGTCGGCCGCGTCGAGGATGTCGACGATCCCGTCGTAGCTGAAGTCGCCCTCGATCCACGTGGCCGGCAGGCCCGTGTCGAACTTGCCGCCCGCGAGGAAGTTCGACGCGTCGAGGATGTCGATCGACCAGTCGATGTTCGTGTCGCCCGGCGCCGCATACGCGAAGCTCACGCTCCCGTCCCCGTTGTCGAGCCAGCCGACCGCCCGCGGGATGCTCGACGCCACCGACGCCGCAGCCGCGCTCGACGTGATCCCCGTCGTGCCGTCCCACGAACCGCCGTTGCGGCCCGCCACGATCGCCGTCACCAGGTCGGTGGCGGTCAGGCCCGCCGACACCGTCATGAACCCGTTGCCCACGTCGGTGAGGCCGCCGGCGTTGGCGGCGAGGCCCCCCACCGTCGTCGTCGCGTAGGGTGACAGCGACAGCGTGCCGCCGGCGACCGGCGTGATCACGCCGGTGCCCAGTGGCGAACCCGACGCCAGCCGCATCCCGCCGGCCTGCACCGTCGCCGTGCCCGAATACGTGGAGCCCGCACCGGCGAAGATCACCTTACCCGAGCCGGTGCTGCTGACCGTCACCGGACCAGTGCCGTTGAACGCGTTGCTGAACGTGAGGTTGCCGGCACTGGAACAGGCGAGCGTCAGCCCGGCAGAGGCAGTCTGCGAAACGGCCCCGGAAAAGATGCGATCACCTGCACCGATCACTGCAATCCGCTTCGCCACGGTGCCCGCGACGTTGACCCTGCAGACTTCGGTGACGGTGGAGAGCGAGCCCCCCAGGTTGAGCGTGGCGCTCGACCCGGACGCGCCGAGGGTGAGCAACCCCGCCCC
Source organism: Planctomycetaceae bacterium (assembly GCA_046076065.1). GTDB lineage: Bacteria > Planctomycetota > Planctomycetia > Pirellulales > UBA1268 > QWPN01. The sequence continues at coordinate 6,112 of JBJTRH010000011.1, forward strand.
GAGTGCTCCATTGGTGCCGGACGCGGGGCTGGACTCGAGGATGGCCTGGCCCGGCTTGCCGCCACTGAACGTGAAGCCACCGGTGAACGTGTTGCCGGTGCCGGACAGCCTCATGGTGTTCACGGAGTTCGGCATGTCGTTTCGCTGCAAGAGCTGCACGACGCCGCCACTCGTGCCGTCGGTGATGCTGCCGCGGAACTCGAGCAACGACGGATCCGTCGTCGTGGAGGTGTTGTTGGGCGTGTAGCGGAAGAGTTTGGTGCCCGCACTGCCGGCTGACACATTGCCGGTGATCGCCAGGTTCACCGTGCCGCTCGTCACGCTCGCCATCCGGGTCTCCA
>JBJTRH010000012.1:0-3224 GCA_046076065.1 Planctomycetaceae bacterium
CACACCACCACCACCGCCCGCATCCTGCCGCACCGCCACGGCGGCTGGTTCGTCGATACCCCGGGCGTCCGGCAGTTCCAGCCCTGGCAGCTCGTGCCCGCGGAGGTTCCCAGCGCGTTTCGCGACCTGCGGCCGGTCGCCAACCTCTGCCGCTTCCCCGACTGCACCCACGATCACGAGGCGGGCTGCGCCGTCAAGGATGCGATCGCCGACGGACTGCTCGACGTGCGCCGATGGGAGAGCTGCCGGCAGCTGGCCGTCGGCGATGTCTCACGTGAGGAGGACGAATGAAGGATCGCGATCGCAACGGCGTGCAGCACGAACGGGCCGTGCTCGTCGGGGTGTTCCTCGAGCCGCCGCTCGACCCGCAGCATCCGCTCGACGAGCTCGCCGGCCTCGCAGCCACCGCCGGCGCACGGCCGGTGGCGGAACTCACGCAGCGGCGGGAGCGGCCCGACCAGACCACCTATCTCGGCAAGGGCAAGGTGCAGGAGCTCCGCGGCCTCCTCTCCCATCACGACGCCGACGTGGTGATCTTCGACAACGACCTCTCCCCGGCGCAGACCCGCAATCTGGAGCAGGCACTCGAGGTCAAGGTGCTCGACCGTTCGGAGGTGATCCTCGACATCTTCGCCGCCCGCGCCCGCACCTACGAGTCCCGTCTGGCGGTGGAGCTGGCACAGCTCGAGTATTCGCTGCCACGGCTGAAGCGGATGTGGACGCACCTCTCGCGGCTCAAGATGGGAATCGGCATGCGCGGCCCTGGTGAGAAGCAGCTCGAGGTCGACCGCCGGCTCGTCGAGAAGCGGATCCACGACCTCAAGACCGAGCTCGCCGAGATCCACGGCCGCCGCGAGCGGCAGGTGTCCTCCCGGCACGACCACATGACGGTGTCGCTCGTCGGCTACACCAACGCCGGCAAGAGCACCCTCCTCAACGCGCTCACTGGCGCCGACGAGCTCGCGGAGGACAAGCTCTTCGCCACCCTCGACACCCGCACCCGACGCTGGCGGCTGCCGGGCTGGGGACCGGTGCTGCTCAGCGACACGGTGGGTTTCATCCGCGACCTGCCCCACCGCCTGATCGCCCGCTTCAAGGCCACCCTGGAGGAAACGCGGCAGGCCGAACTGCTCCTCCACGTGGCCGACGCGTCGAGCCCACTGGTCGACGCGCAGATCGCGGCCGTCCGGGGCGTGCTCGAGGAGCTCGCCGTCGACGAGAAGGACGCGATCCTCGTGCTCAACAAGATCGACGCAATCCCAGACCGCGGCGAACGCGACCGGATTCTCGCCCGCTACCCGCACGCCATCGGCATCTCGGCCCGGTCGACCGCCGGGCTGGCCGACCTCGCCCGCGCCGTCAGCGACGCGCTCGGCCGCGGCTTTCGTGACGTGGATGTCGAGACCGATCCTGGCAACGGCCGCCTGCTCGCGTGGCTCGGCCGCCACGGCGAGGTGCTCTCGCGCCGCTTCGCCGACGATCGTGTCGTGGTTCACTGCCGGGTTCCCGCGGCGCTGCTCGGACGCATCCCGGGAGACGAGGCGATCGTCCGCGAGCACGCCCGGCCGTCCGGCGTGACCGTGGCCGCGCCGGACGACGCCATCGCTCCCGAGCCGAGGTGACGCCATGCGGCTCGCAAGGCGGCGGATCGCCGGCAAGCGGTTCCTGGTGACCGGGGCCTCGTCGGGGGTCGGCCGCGCCGTGGCGGCCGAACTCGCCGCCCGGGGCGCCCGGGTGTTCGCGACCGCCCGACGACAGCAGAGGCTCGACGATCTCGCTCACACGTCGGATTCGATCTCCGTTCTTGCCGGCGACATCTGCGATCCCGAGTTCCGGCCACGGCTCGTGGCGGCCGCCGCGACGGCGCTCTGGGGTCTCGACGGGGTGGTCGCGGCCGCGGGGGGCGGCGCGATCGGCCGCTTCCGCGACCTCTCCCCGGACACCTTCGCCCGCGTGATGGATCTCGACTTCTCGGCGCCGGCCGAACTCGTCCGCACCGCGCTCCCGACGCTCTCGCGGGGCGACGATCCCGTGATCGTGTTCATCGGCTCAATCCTCGGCCTGCATCCCCTGCCCCTCCATGGCGAGTACTGCGCGGCGAAGGCGGCGCTGCGTTCCCTTGCGGGGACGCTGCGGTCCGAACTGGCGGCGGACGGGATTGGCGTGCTGCTCGTCGACCTCGGGCCCACACAGTCGGAGTTCTGGGAGGGGCTGCTCGCGGGCCAGCGGCCGCCATGGTCGCGCGGACGCCGCATGCCGGCGGAGGCAGCGGCACGGGCGATCGCCGCCGCGATCGAGCGACGGCGGGCCGAGATCGTCCCTGGATGGCAGGCCCGTGGCTACGCGCTCGCGGCCCGCTTCATGCCCCGCTTGATCGATCGGGCCGCAGCCCGACACTTGAGGACCGGGCGAGATCGCCCCCCGCGATCCGGCCCCGACTCCCACTCTGCCTCATCATGATGCCCGACGCCCGTTTCGTGATCGCCTGCCCGTCGTGCCAGGGACGGATCGCGGCGCTGGTGGCCCGGGTCGGCGGCACGGGCTGCTGCCCGCTCTGCGCGGCCACGCTCGTGGTGCCGGCCGCCACTCCGCCGACATCGTCGGCTCCCGTGCCGGCCGACGTCTTCGCCGGCGTCGATGCACCGCCAGCACCGCAGCCAGCCGCTCTCGACCCCGCCCTCGCCTTTCGCGAGCCGGTGCGCACCGTCACCACGGGGGATCGAGCGGTCGAGCTTCGCCGGCTGACCGACGACGAGAGGCGGAGCCGCCGCGCCCGCCGCAACCTGCTGCTGCTGCTCGTCGGTGGAGCGCTGCTCATCGCGCTGACCGTCGCGTTCGGCTCCCGACCGGGCCGCTGACCGCGCGTCAGCCACGCGTCTCGAGTGCCTCGCCGATGGCGAGCAGATCCGGGGCGTCGAGAAACGCCTCGGTCGACTCGAACACCCGGGCGATCGCCGCGCGATGGATCTTCATCTTGGTCCCGCCCACACCAAGGGCGCCGTACACGACGGCGTCGCCGTCGCGCCTCGCCTTGTCGGGTCCCGCAATGCCGGCGATGCCCGCCGGCGGCACTGCGTTGAGATCGACGAGCACCCGCGCCTGCGCCGCGGCGGCCCTGCCCCGCTCGTCGAGCAGCGTCGCTCCGGCGGCGCCGGCCGCAACGATCACCTCGGCGGCTGCGAGCGCCGCCGCGAATGCCGACCCCGCCGCCGTCGCGCAGCCGT
>JBJTRH010000013.1:0-32718 GCA_046076065.1 Planctomycetaceae bacterium
CTGGCCGGTGGACACGCTCCACCGGACGGCCAACGGGCCCGTGGTGGGCTTCCTGATGCCCCGGGTCAGCGATCGCCTGCCGATCCACGAGGTCTACGGGCCGTCCCACCGTCGCCGGCACTTCCCCGGGGCCGGCTGGGACTTTCTGGTCCACGTGGCGCGGAACACCGCCGCGGCGTTCGCCATGATCCATCAGCACGGCCATGTGCTCGGCGACGTGAACCAGGGGAACGTGCTGGTGGGGCGTGACGGCCGTGTCGTGCTGATCGACAGCGACTCGTTCCAGTTCTCCGCGGGCGGCGGGCTCTATCTCTGCGAGGTGGGCGTGGCCCACTTCACGCCCCCCGAACTGCAGACCGTGGGCGGCTTCGCCACGGTCAGGCGGACCCCGCAGCACGACGCGTTCGGCCTGGCCCTGCTCGTGTTTCATCTCCTGTTCGGCGGCAGGCATCCCTATTCGGGCGTGCCGCTCAACGACCACGCCGGCAACGCGCTCGAGGCCGACATCCGGGCCCTGCGGTTCGCCTACGCTCGCGATGGACGGCTGCGGGGCACGTCGCCGCCGCCGCGGAGCGTTCCCTTCGGGATCGTGCCGCAGCCGATCCAGGGCATGTTCCACGCCGCGTTCACGGAAGCCGGCGTGCGGGGAGGCCGGCCCGACGCGGCAACGTGGGTGAAGGCCCTCGACGCCCTTGCGGGCATGATCCGCCAGTGCCCGGCGCAGGGTATCCACCGCCATCCGCATCATCTCGCCGCGTGTCCGTGGTGCACGCTCGAGCGGCAGGGAGTGGCCCTGTTTCCGCAGCCCGTGATGTCGACACCGATCGCGGTCTACAACCTCCGTGGCGTGTGGGACAGGATCGAGGCGGTTCTAGCTCCCACCTGCCCGCCAGTTCCCCAAGTCGACACGCGCGGCCTGGCGCCCAAGCCGCTCCCGCCCGCCGCCGTGGCCGACGCGAGCCTCAAGGGGTTTGTGTCGGTCCTGATGAATGGATTTCGTACGGGCGCGGAGCTCTCCCGCGAACGAACGCGCCGGGAGCAGGCGCTTGCGGCCGCCAAGGGCACGCTCGAGAGCCTCGTCAGAGAACTCGCCGGGCGGTGCGGCGTGGAGGCATTCCAGCGGAAGAAGGAGGAACTGGCCCGGTGTCGCACGGAGTATCTCGCCATCGATGCAGAGACAGCCAAGGAAATCCAAAGGATCCGTGACGGGGCTGTCAGGGATCAGAAGCGACGATTCCTCGAGAGCATGTCCGTGGCAACAGCACAGATTCCAGGGGTGGGAGCCGCGAAGAAGTCGGTGCTCCGGACCGCCGGGATCGGTTCGGCGGCCGACGTGGCATTCGAACGGCTGCTTCGGCTGAAGGGCTTTGGGCCGAGTTCCGCCCAAGCGATGGTCCGCTGGCGGGCTGCCTGCGAGCAGCGATTTCAGGCCAATCCCACGCTCCTGCCACAGGCTGACACCGCTGCGGTGCATGCCAGGCACGCCCAGCGGCGTCGGACGCTCGAGGCAGTCCTCGACGCCGGCCCCGCCGCCCTCGCATCATTGGCCGCCGACGCTCGGGCGAAGACCACGGCGATGGTGGCAAGGTTGCGGCAGGCTGCGGTCTCGGTCGCCCAGGCCCAGGTCGACATGAAAGTCGTCTGATGGTACGGGAAAGGCTCGCTAGCCAAAGGACCAACTGGCATCATGACACGCGGTCGACTCTGGAGTGGTTGCAGACCGCCGTCGAAAACAGTGATGCGGTGTTCGTTCACCCGAGAGGAGTCATGCCGATGAGCAAAAACGATGAACCACGCAATCCCGATCTCACGCGCAATCGGGCCCGGGGCGCCCTTCTCGGGCTCGCCGCCGGCGACGCCGTGGGCACGACGGTGGAGTTCCGGAAGCCCGGCACGTTCCCGCCCGTCACCGACATGGTCGGTGGGGGCCCGTTCGAGCTCTTGCCAGGGCAGTGGACCGACGACACCTCGATGGCCCTGTGCCTCGCGGAGTCGCTCGTCATCCACGGGGAGCATGATCCCGTCGACCAGTTGCATCGCTATGTGCGGTGGTGGAAGGAGGGTGTTTTCTCGCCCAAGGGGAGGTGCTTCGACATCGGCGTCACCACGGAAAGTCAGCTCGCTCGATTCGTCCAGACGGGCGACCCGCACGACCCCGAGGTTGACGAAGAGGCCGCTGCCAACGGCTCGCTGATGCGGCTGGCTCCGGTGTCGATCCGCTGGTTCGACGAACCGAGCGTCGTGGCCGAGCGGGCGGCGGCGTCGAGCCGTACCACGCATTCGGCCCGGCGGCCGGTGGATGCCTGCAGGGTGCTGGCGGCCATGACGGCGGCCCTGATTCGGGGCGAGTCACGCGAGCGGGTGTTCGCTCCCGACTTCTGGGCCCACGGCGACCTGCATCCCGAGGTCGATGCCGTGGCGCTGGGCAGCTGGCGGGGCAAGGAGCCGTCGGCGATCCGCGGCACGGGATACTGCATCGATGCCCTGGAGGCGGCAATCTGGGCGGTGGCCGGAGCGAAGGATTTCCGCGACGCGATCCTGCGGGCCACGAATCTCGGCGACGATGCCGACACGACCGCGGCGATCGCCGGGCAGCTGGCCGGCGCGGCCTGGGGTGTGGAAGGGATTCCCGCCGACTGGCTGGCGAAACTGGCGATGCGAGGGCGGATCGAGTCGCTGGCTGCCGCGCTCCACCGGGCTGCGGTGGGCGCGCGGCTGGCGTGGGAGCACGACGAGTTCTTTCACGCGTGGTGGGCCGACGCCGAAGGGCGGGTGCTGGGCGGTGAGTTTCCGGGTGACCGGGCTGAGCCAGACATCACCCGGCTGAAGCTCAAGCTGCTGGCCCGGGCCGGTGTCGGCACGATCATCGACCTCACCGACGACAACGATCGGCTGACTGGCTACGCCAAGCATCTGCCGGCGGTCGCGGCGGAGCAGGGCATCGAGATGCGGCGAATCTCGCATCCGATCCCTGACGTGAACGTGACCACCCCGGAGCACTACGACCGGATCGTGGCCGACATCGAGGAGTCGCTGGCTGGAGGTGGCAAAGTCTTCATTCACTGCTGGGGTGGCGTTTGCCGCACGGGCACGGTGGTTGGTGTGTGGCACGTGTCGCGGGGCTGCTCGCCCGAGGCAGCGCTCGAGCAGATCGCGGCGGCCCGTGCGGGCACGAAGAAGGGCAACCGTTCGTCGCCCGAGACAAGCCGGCAGGTCGAAGCGATCCGGGAGGCGGCATCGCGGCGGCGGGGCCGCTAGCGCGGACGACCGTGTATGACCAAACGCCACTGCGAATCTGCTACACGCCGCGGCGGCGCCAGTAGCCGGGACGTCGGCGCGCGTGTGCGACGGCCACCACGAGAATCCGCTCAGGCGACTGCTCTCGAAACACGAGGAGATACGGGAACCCCCGCACGCGGGCCCATTGGTAGGGGCCAATCAGATCAGCGAGGGATTCTGGCGACTGCTCGATTCGGACGATCGCGTCGCCGACTGCCGTTGTAAAACGCTTGCCGACGCCTGCGGATCTCGATGTGTACCAGTCTCTCGCGAGCCGGTACTCACGGGCGGCAAGCCTGTGGAAAACAGCTTTCCCCGCCATCAGTGCTCGGCTTTGAGTTCAGCCCACGTCACTGTCCCTGCGGAGTCGGCGTATCGGCGGTCGAGCTCCTCGAGTAGGGCGGCGTCTTCGGCCGGCAGGCCGATGGCGTGATCTGGTGTGGTTTCGAGCAGCCGCCCGATCAGGGCTACCCGCTCGTCTGCTGAAAGCTGCATTGCGGCATCGAAGAGTCGTTCAGCGCTTGGGCTCATCGCGGCGGTCCTCCATGCATGTTGAGGTACAGGATGAGTATACGGGCGTACATTCTTTTGTCAAGGCTTCGCGTTGGGTTCACTGGGGATCGGGCTCCCTCGCACGTGGTATTCTGCGGCAGGAAAAACGGCTTGGAACGCAGGCATTGCAGCAGTTTTCTCGGCGATTCGAGCCGCGGAGCGCTGAGCCAGCCGAACCGTAGTGGTATGGGCCGTCAGGTCATCGCCAGTCCTCGCCAGCAGATGCAGGAGCGCCGCAAGCCATGCCGATTCGGATCATCCACACCGCCGACAACCACATTGGCCTGCCGTTCAAGCAGTATCCGGCCGACGTGGCCAAGCGCTTGATCGAGGAGCGATTTCTCGCGCTGGAGCGGCTTGTGGCCGCCGGCAACGCGCGAGCCGCCCAGTTCTTCGTGATCGCCGGCGACCTGTTCGACAGCACGCGGGTCAAGAAGGAAGACATCGACAGGGCGGCGGCCGTGCTCCGGGGGTTCGACGGCATGGCCGTGATCGTGGTGCCCGGCAACCACGACCACCACGCCAATTCCGAGACGGAGGTGTGGAAGCGGTTTCACAAGGCGACGGAGGCCGACGCCCACATCGATCTGCTCGTGGATCCCGCCGTGAAATCGTACGACGTCGAGGGACAGACGGTGCACTTCTTCCCCTGTGCCTGTCCGTCGAAGACCGGTGCCGAAGCCACGATCGGCTGGGTCGCAGAGGCGGCGGGCCACCATGACACCGGTCTCAAGATCGGCATCGCCCACGGCAACGTGACGGGGCTGGGCCTCGATGCCGAGGGGCAGTATTTCACCATGGAGCCTGCCGCGCTCGAGGCGGCTGGGATGGCGACCTGGCTGCTCGGCCACATCCACGTGCCGTTTCCGACGTCGGCGTCGGGCGAGCGGTCGCCGTACTTCATGGCCGGCACCCACACGCCCGACTCGCTCCGGTGTCGCCATGCCGGCTCGGCCTGGAGCATCGAGTGCGACGGCGATCGCGTGACGCGGTACGAGCGGCTGGCGCCCGGCGAGATCGCATTCCGCAGGCTCGAGAAGGAGCTCGTCTCGGCGGACGACGTGGCCGACCTCGTCCGCACGTGCGAGGCCCTCGACGCCGGTTGCACCGTGCTCGACCTGCAGCTCTCCGGCCGGCTCTCGGCCGCCGAGCGAGCGCACCTCACGGCCGAGATCGACCGTCTGCAGCGGGCGTTTCTGAATCTCACGGATGAATCCGACATCCACGACCAGATTGACGCCGCCCAGATCGAGCAGCGGTATCGCAGCGGCGGGCTGGCCCAGCGGCTACTGACGGCGTTGCTCGCTGACCAAGACCACCCCGACGCAGCGACGCTCGCCCACCACCTCATCGAGGAGGTGTCGCAGGCATGAGGCTGCACTCGATCAGGCTGCATCCGTTCGGCCGCTTCGCCGACCAGTCGTGGGATCTGGCGAAGCCGCTCGTGGTGATCCACGGACCGAACGAACTCGGCAAGACCACGCTGCGGCAGGCGATCTCCCATGCGCTGTTCACGCCCACCAAGCAGACGGAGACGCAGCTCAAGAACAGCGTGAAGCCTTGGCTGCCGCTGCCCGCCGGCGATCACGCCCACGTCACGCTCACGTTCGAGCACGGGGGCGCCCGCTGGACGCTCGACAAGCGCTGGGGTGCCGCCCAGATGAGCCGGCTCAGCGACGGCACGACGGTGATCGCCGATCCCGCCGCCGTGCAGCAGCGACTCGGCGAGATGCTCGTGCACGGGGAGGCGACGTATCGGCACGTGCTGTTCACCGGCCAGGCCGAACTCGAACGCACGTTCGTCACGATCCGTGAGAAGGAGCAGGCGGGCGAACTGCGGGATGTCGGCGATTTGCTTCAGGCCGCCGTGGATTCCTCGGCCGACGTCGATGAGCAGGCACTGCGGCGGAAGGTCGCCGAGAAGATCAAAGACGCTTTCGGCCGGTGGGACGAAGCACAGGGCCGTCCCGAGCGGCAGAACGGCAAGGAGAAGGGCCTCTCTGATCCGTGGAAACGAGACATCGGCGAGATCCTGCAAGCCTGGTACGCCTGGCAGACCCTGCTGGCGGAGCGGGACTGCATCCTCGCCCTGGAGCGCCAGCTCGACGATGCCAGCACGCAGGCGGCAGCGATCGACAACGAGATCCGCACGCTGGCTGCGTTCATCGAGCAGCATGGCGGCCTTCGCCAGGGCCTCGTCGACCGTGCGATCTGCGAGGAGCGGATCCCGCGACTGCAGCAGGATGTGGCCGGGATGGCGGCCGCCTTCACGGGATGGCCGCAGGCGCAGGCCGCGATCAACGCCTGGAATCAGCTCCGGCCGAACGTCGCGACGCAGCTGCAGGACGTGCAGACGGAGCGGGCTCACGCCCAGGCGAAGGCCAATGCTGCAGCGCTGCTGAACTCCTTCGCAGCGATTCGGGAGGCCAGGAGCGACTGGGAACGAGCCGTCGCGATCGCGAACGGCCATCCGCATCCCGGCGAAGAGATCCTCGGCGAAATCGACCGGCTCGACGCCGCCATCACGGCTGCGACGAATAAGCTCGCTGCGAGGTCCCTGTCGTGGCGGATCGAGTCGGACGTGCCCGCGACGATCGTGGTGGAACGGGGCGATGAGCCGGTGGAGACGATCTCCGTGGGGCCGGTGCCGGCGACGGGCAAGGCCACGGCGCGGGTGCGCGTGCAGGCGGCGGGCATCACGCTCAGCGTGGACAGCGGCGAAGAAGACGTCGACGAACTGTTCGGCGCACTTGCCAGTGACCGAGCCGCCCTCGCCGTCCAGCTTGCAGCATGCAACGCACACTCGCCGAGGGCCGCCCGCGAGATGGCCGACAGGTATCGCGACTCCACCGCGTCAGCGGCGTCACGCAAGCTCGTGTACGACGGACTGCTGCAGGGCAAGTCGTTCGAGCAGTGGGAGATGGAGATTCAAGCGGTCGAGAACCTGCCTGCCGCGCGCGACCTCACCACGATCGACAAGCAGATTGCCAGCATCACCAAGCAGCTCGCCGATGGTGACGCGCAGGCTGAGAGGCACGCGGAGTCGATCACACGCTGGGAGAAGCAGTACGAAGCTTCCGAGACGCTCGCAATCCGCCTGCTCGAGGCGAAGGCCGCGGTGCAGGCTGCCGAGACGACGCTCGTGAGCCTGCCCGCGTTGCCGGATGGCTATGGGTCGGTGAGAGCGTTTCTAGACGCACTCGACTCCGCGCAGCGGGAGTTGAACCCGAGACAGCAGCAGTTGGCGACGCTGCGGCACGGGGTAGGTCAGCTGAATGGGGAACTCGGGGATGGCCGCAGCGAAGACGTGACCGAGCAGGCCGCGGCCGCGGAGCGGGTGTTCAACCGCGCGCGGGCGCGGGGAAGGGCGTATCTGCGGATCCAGCAGGAGCTCGACCGTCTCGCGGGTGCCGCCGGCGTCGATCCGCTCGCGGATTTCAGCGCGCGGGTGGCCGGTGTCTTCTCACGGATCACGGGAGGCGCGGCCGCACTCCAGTTCGACGGGCAGCTGCCGGCGAGCGTCGTGCGGGGTGCGGTGGCATTGCCGCCTGACCGCCTATCGCACGGCGGGGGTGGCGCGCTGGCACTCGCCGTGCGTCTGGCGATGGCGGAGGCCTACCTGCAAGGGTGCGGCGGCTTCGTCATGCTCGACGACCCGCTGGTCCACTTCGACAAGGATCGCATGGCCGTCGCGGCGGACGTGCTCCGCACGTTCTCGGCCACCACGCAGGTGCTCTTCTTCACCTGCCACGATCACCACGCCGAGCAGCTCGAGGGCCACGGCGCTCGGCAGGAAACGTCTGCCCTCGCGCCGTCACCGGCCGGGTGACGCCGTAGTTGTCAGACGATTGGGATGGAACACCTTGCCGGTCCTATACGCCGGCGAGTCGTCGGGCGAGGCCCGTGGCCCGGCGGATCGGGGTTTCGATCGCCGTCGTGAGCACGTCGCGGGATCCCACGATCGTGACCCTGCGGATGGCGCGGGTCACGCCCGTGTAGAGCAGCTCCCGCGTCACGATCCGGCTCGCCTTCTCCGGCAGAACCACCACCACGTGCCCGTACTCCGAGCCCTGGCTCTTGTGGATCGTGAGCGCGTGGACCGTCTCGATGTCCTCGAGCCGTGAGACCGGCACGTGCAGTTGGTGCGTCGGCGTGCCGAACACCGCCTCCCGCCGCCCGTCCCGCGGCAGGACCACGCCGACGTCGCCGTTGGAGAGCCCGAGCGCCGCGTTGTTGCGGGTAACCATCACCGGCCGGCCCGAATACCAGGAGTCGGCCGACCGGATGCCCAGCCGCTTCTCGATCCGGGCATTCCAGCCCGACACACCCATCGGCCCCTCGCGATGGCCGCAGAGCACCTGCAGCAGGCCGCGGGCCTCGAGCACGGCCGCTGGGTCGCCTTCGAGGGCCGCCGACCGCAGCCCCCGGGCGTGCGCCGTCACCTCGTCGAGCACGCCGTCGACCGCGGTCGTGTCGTCGGGATCGACCCAGACGACGTGGTCGCCGCCGCTTCTGAGGATCTCGAAGGCCGCCGCCGCATCGCCATCCCGAATCGATCGCGACAGGTCGATGATGCTCTTCGCTTCGGCGCGATGGATCGTGGTGAGCCGCGTGATTCGGCCGTGAAGCCGAGTGGCCTCGTCGGCGCCGCCATCGCAGGCGGCGATGTCGCCGAGCACCGTGCCCGCGTCCACGCTGGCGAGCTGGTCCGGGTCGCCGACGAGGTGGATCTCCGCGTCGGGATGGACGGCGGCGAGCAGGTGGTGCATCAGGCTGCTCGACAGCATCGAGGCCTCGTCCACGATGACCAGGTCGTAGGGCAGCGGATTGCCGGCGTGGAACTCGAAGCGGTTTCCGCGGCGGGGGTTGTAGCCGAGCAGCTTGTGGACCGTGCGGGCGGGCTCGGCCGTCACGGCGGCGATCACGTCGGCGGAGGCCGCCATCGCCTCGCAGCGACTGCGAAGCACCTCCGTCATCCGGGCCGCCGCCTTGCCGGTGGGCGCGGCGAGACCCACGCGGGGCTTCGCGTCGCCGGGCCCGAGTGACTTGAACCGCTCGACCAGATCATGGGCCACGGTCGTGGTCTTGCCCGTTCCCGGGCCGCCGAGCAGGATGCGAATCCTCCCGGCCGCAGCCCGGGAGCGGATCGCGTCGGCGATCGCCTCCTCCTCGGCCAGCGCCCGGGCGAGGTAGAGCCGATGGCCGTCGAGGATGAATGGCTTGCGGGTCCCCGGCGTGCCGACGAGGGCGGCGGCCTTCGCCAGCGGCCCGGTCCATGCCGCGGCCGCGGCGGGCCACTCGAGGCCGCCCGACGCCATGGCCTCGACCTCGCCCGCCCACCGTGCGATCTCCGAGAAGTCGATGCAGGTGTGGCCGTCGCGGACGGTCCGCAGGGCCAGGCACATGCCGAGCCAGGCGAGCAGCTCGGGCTCGGCGGCGCCGTCGCGGCGGGCCATGTCGACGAGCAGGGAAGCCGCTGCGATGTCGTCGCGGCCGATCGCGCCCGCCTCGCGATAGGCATGGAGCCGAGGTGGCACGTTCATCGGGTCGCTCCTGTCGGCCGCGGGGTGACCAGCACGTCGCTCAGCCGGCGCCACAGGCCACGGGGCGGTGCCCAGGCGAACACGCCTGAGCGGTGGCCGCGGGCGTCGGCCGGCGTCGCCGTTCCCTTCATGCCGCGGATGAACGCGTAGGCCACGCCGGCGATGCAGTCGTCGGGGTCGGCCGCCGGCAGCCGCCAGCGGAGCATCCGGTAGACGGCGGTGCCGTAGAGCAGCGCCTGCAGCGGATAGTGATGCTCCTCCATGGCCGCCACGAGCCGGTCGGGGGCGTAGGCCCGAATCGGATCGGGCATGCCGGTGCGATGGAGCTTGTTGCTCTTGTAGTCGCAGATCAGCAGCCGCGGCCGCTCGGGCGTGCTGCAGGGCAGCCGCAGGAGCGCGTCGATCGACCCCGTGAGCAGGCCGCCCACGTCCACCTCGAACGCCGGGCCGGCGAGCGTGGCTGCATAGCCGCGAAGCGGGTCGTCGGCGGGCAGCATCTCCGCGAGCACCTCGCCGATCGCCTTCACCTGCACGCCGTCGGCCAGCGAGGCGAGGCCCATGTCGAAATCCATCTCGGCGAGCCGATCGCACGGGGGCACCTGGGCGAACGTGACGTCGCCAAACGCCCCGCCAAGCGGCGTTTCGAGCGCGTCGGTGACGATCCGCACGAGGTTGTCGTGGCACGACCTCAGCCGCCCCGACGTGGCCCGCTCGACCACCACCCGCCGCACCTCGTCTTCGAGCGGACGCCTCGTGGTGTCGACGTGCTCGAAGATCCCGTGAATCACCCGCCCCGCCGCGATGCCGGCCGGCAGGTCGAGCACGGGCAGGCTCACCGCCGCCGCGGCGGGCAACGCGGGCAGCGTGATGCCGCCCTCGGTGGACGGCTCGTCGTAGCCGCCACCCTCGGGCTCGAACGGATCGTCGCGGCCGTGCCCCCGAACGGCGGTGATGCTCGTGAACGACATCCGGCGGTACGTCCGCTCCACGGCGGGTGTTGGGGCGATGTCGAGATCACCATCCTCCGCGAGTGACTTCCCCAGCTGCCGCACGAGCGTCGTGCGACCGTTCGGCACGGCACACGCCGCAGGCAGCGTCATCGTCTGTTCGAGAATGCTCGGCCGCGGAGGATTGCCTTTTTTGTCGGGCTTGCCCCGGGCGACGAGCACGGCGAGATAGTGCATCGCGCGCGTGCAGGCCACGTAGAGCAGCCGCCGCGACTCATCGTCTTCGGCGGCCTGCCGCAGCCGTTTCGCCCGGCCGGAGTCCTTGTCGAGGGCGTGGGCGATGTCGAGCTTGCGGAGGCCGTCGTCGTCGTAGAACACGGCGGGCTTCTTCTCTCCGCCGCTCCGGGTGGAGGAGTCTTTCCAGAGGTCGGCCACGATCACGCAGGGAAACTCGAGTCCCTTGGCGGCATGGATCGTGAGGATCTTCACCGCGTCGGCGTCGCTCTCCACGCGGCGGCTGACGAGATCGTGCTTCTCGTCGATGGCTGCCAGCCGGCCGAAGATCTCCAGGGCCTGCTCCGGCGTGCGGCCGCGGCCCGGGCTCTGGGCGTCCATGACCTCCATCACGTGCAGGAAGTCGGTCACGTTCCGCTCGCCCAGCCGGCCCGACGCGATCCGCGTCATGATCGCCTCGTCGGACTCGATCGCCGCCCCGAGGGCCGCGATGCCCTGTTTCAGCAGGATCCCGGCGAGCTGCACGATGCCATCCTGCACGGCCTCGATCACCGGCTCGGTGAGGCTGCCGACGTCGGCCAGCGACTGCCCGAAGAAGACCGTGGCCGCCGCCCGCCGCACCCTGCCGACGTTCCACGGCTGCTCCATCGCCTCGAGCAGCGAGCGGAGGTCGAGGGCCATGCCGCTTTTCATCACGCTGGAGGTGCCCCCCATCACCGCCGGGATGCCGTGGCTCGCGAGGGCCCGCTCCACGAGCCGGCCCACGCCGCTCGAGCGGACGAGCACGCAGATATCGCGAGGGGCGAGCATCCTGGGCTCGCCGGCGGGATGCTTGTGGTCCGTGAGGCGGGCGTCGTCGAGCAGCTCGATCACCTTGCCGAGCACCGGACCGACCAGCGCGATCTGGCTGGTCGCCTCGCGCAACTCGACGAACTCCACGCTCGCCGGCATGCCGCCGAGGAGCGCCGCCTGGCGATGCGGCGGGGCATCGACCTCGAGATACTGGATCCCGGCGCCGAACTCCTGGTTTCTGAAGGCCGTGTTGAGGGCGTCGAGCAGGGGCTGGTCGGCGCGGCGATTGACGGTGAGCGTGCGGTAGCGGTGCGTGCGGGCTGCGGGATCGTCCTTCGCCGCGGCCGCGTGATCGACGTAGGCCCGCACGTCGGCACCACGGAACCCGTAGATCGCCTGCTTCGGGTCGCCCACGCTCACGAGTGCCCGCCCATCGCCGCCGGCGAAGAGCCGCTCGAAGAACTGCCACTGCTGGCGGTCGGTGTCCTGGGCCTCGTCGACGATGGCGAGCCGGAACCGCCTGCGGAGAGCGGCGAGCAGTTCGGGCCGGGCCTCGTCGCAGACGAGTTCCCGGGCCACACGAAGCAGGTCGTTGTAGCCCGGCGCCGATGCCAGCGCCGCGTGGACGCGGGCGACGCATGCCCGCAGCAGCGTCTTCAGCGACTCGAGCAACGCCCGATCGCCGGCGGAGAGGTCGTCGTCCGCGGCGTCGAACCAGGCCTCGAGCAGCGGGTCGCCGAGCAGGGCCGCCACGAGGTTGCCGAGCTTCCGTTCGTCCCACCGATGGTCGGCGGTGGAGTGCGTGATCACGAGGTCGTTGACCACCTCCTCGACGATCCGGGCCACCTCGTCGGTGTCGGTCACCTTCCCGGCCTCGATGCCCGCGGTCCGCAGCACGCGGCTGCAGACCCCGTGGATGGTCGAGATCGTGGCCGAGTCGAACTCCACCAGCGCCCGCTCGAGCCGCCGGATCCGCTCGGCGACCTCGGCCTCGGTGCCGTCGCGAAGCCGGGCGACGATGTCGTCGCCGGTGGCGTCTGCGGCCCGCAGCGTGCGCAAGGTCTCCACGAGCCGCCGGCGGACGCGATCGCGGAGCTCCGCGGCGGCGTTCTGCGTGAACGTGGTGATCAGGATCTCACCGATCCGCAGATCCTCGCGGAGGGCGAGCTCCCGCGTGACGATGGCGGCGACGGAGTAGGTCTTTCCCGTGCCGGCGCTCGCCTCGACGATCAGGCCGTGGGAAAACGCGTCGTGGGCGAGGTCAAGGTGCATCGGGTGTGTACACGTACTGGCGGTTGATGGTGGTCAGGGCATGGAAGCGGGCGAAGAAGCTCTCCAGGTCGGAGTCGTCGGGGAACACGTCGTCGAAGTCGGGCTGCGGTCCGTGCACGACGGCCTCGTGGCTGGTGGCATAGGCCTTGCTCGACGTGAACGCGCCGAACGTGTCACGGGCGGCGTCGGGATCGCCCAGCGAGGCGCTGGCGTCGTTGAACGTGCCGCGCGGGGTGACGGCCGCCTGGCGATAGAGGCCGACGAGCTCGGCGAGCAGCTGCCGCGCCCGCGGCCCGTCGATCGAGGCGTGGAGCTTGATCGTCCGCACCTGGGCGGCGGGCAGCGGGTCGCCTTTCGGCTTGCGGGCTCCGGGGAACCAGTCCTCGTGCTGGTTGAGGATGATCGCCCGCTCGGCCGGATGCCCCGCGGCCTTCGCCGCCAGCAGCTGGACCACGGCGAGCATCTTCGCCCGCAGGAACTGGTCGGACGACGACTTGATGGCGTCGGGCCGCACGAGCACGATCGTGCGCATCGCCTGCGCTTCGGCATGGCACCGCTCGATGACGCCCGCAAGCGTGAGGCCGTCGAGATCGATCTGGAGCGTGGCGGGAACGCATTCGTCGAGCGGCGTGCCCGCCTCCCGGGCAGCCGCGAGCAGCTGGTCGGCGAACTCGGTGATCTCGCGGACGACCGCATCGCCGAACCCCAGCACCGGCACGTCGCCGTTGACCCTCGCGGCCGTGCCCCACGACTCCGCGAACGCCGAGCATTCGGCCGACGTGCTCGATCCTCGTGCGAGCAGCTCCTCGATGTAGTCGCCCATCAGCCGGCGCCGCTCGAGGGTTCCGAGGTCCAGTGGGAGCGTGGCGGGGATCTCGCCCTCGTCGTCGCGCCACGTGGCGATGCCGAGCGTCTTGCGGACGAAGGGCCAGAGCGGATCGTGCATGAAGCCGGCCAGCGACTCGAGCTCCACGTGCGTGGGCGGCTCGACCGAGGAGGTGGCGACCGCCGCCGCAGCGACGCTCTTCCCGAGAGCCTTCGCAGCCGCGAGGGCCGCCGCGTCGTGGCTCCACGCCACGTCGGACGCCACCACCCCCTTGCCTTCGCCGATGAAGTTGCGCCGGCTGCAGGCATGGCGGGGATGGAAGACCTCGACCGCCGAGTGCTCCGCGCCGTCGCGGGGAACTTGTGAAACCCCGTGCCGCCCCACGAAGTCGATGAACTCGGCCAGCGGCGTGACCAGCGGCAGCGTGGCGTTGTTCTTCACGTCCATGCCGGTGCAGGTGATGATCAGCCGCTCTTCCGCGGCCAGCAGGCAGTCGAGCAGGCCGCGGCGGACCTCGAGGCGGGGATCGGCGTCGCCGAGCAGCCGTGGCTCGCGCTCGACGAGATCCTCGCTGTCGCTCTCGCGGGGCACCACGGCCTCGCCGTCGAAGCCGGCCAGGCAGACCACGCGAAACGGCACGCCGCGGAGCGGGATCATCGAGGTGGCCGTGATCGCCCCGGTGCGGAGCGGCTGGCGGCCGACCGGGGCCGCGAGCGTGGCCGAGAGCAGACTCTTCACGTCGTGGTAGGGCACGGCCACCGGAGCGGCATCGCGCGGCGGTGCCGTGGCGGCCTGGCGGAGGGCGTCGAGCTCGGCCAGGGGCAGGGCCAGGTCGTCGTGCTCCTCGCCGGCGAGCCGGCCGAGGGCGGCTTCGAGGAGATCGCACCACTCGGCCACGGGCCGCGGCTCGGCGATGGCCCGATCGAGGTCGTCGATGATGCCGAAGATGGCGGCCAGCGGGGCGAGGTCGGCCACCTCGGCTGCATCGACGTGGGCGAGCGGCACGACGCCGCCGAGCACCGGCTCGGGCGCGCCATCGGGCACGACGGCGCCCAGCACCGCCCGCTCGAGCCCGAGCCGCCAGGTGTGGGCCGAGAGCTCGGGGCGGTCGAGGCCGTCGCGCACCCGGCGGGCCGCATCCAGGCCCCACCGGATCCGCGTCCGCTCGATGCACCGTTGCCAGACGGCCACGGTGTCGTCGTCGAATCCGAAGTGTTCGCGGACCAGCGGGTGGCCGGCCACCGCCAGCATGCCGTCGATCGAGCAGCGGGAGCCGAGCAGTTCGATCACGGCCGCGAGCAGCTCCGCGCCGCGACTGACCTCGCGGATGCCGCGGTCGGCCACGAGCAGGGGCAGGTGGATGCCGCCCGGCAGCGAGCGGGCGAAGGTCGCCGCGAGATGGGGGGCGAGGGGGGCGATCTGCGGGCTCACGATCACCACCTCGTGCGGCGCGAGCCCGTCGAGCTCGCGGAAGGCGTGCAGGATCGCGTCGTGGAGCACCTCCGCCTGCCGGCCGAGGTCGTGGCAGCGATGGATCAGGAGCGAATGGTCTCTGGAAACCTCGCGGGGATCGGCGGCTGCCAGCGGCTGCACATGGCCCGCTGCGACCGTGTGCTTGAGCCGCGCGAGCAGCGGCGCTGCGGCAGCCGGCGGCTCCGACGGCGACGACGCCGGATGCCATGCCGCGATGCCCTGTGAGGCGAGGAGCCACTGGGCCTCGCGGGTGCCGCGGAGCCAGGCGTCGACGAGCGGATCGACCCCGGCCGTCGGGGCATCGTCGCGTCGGGCCGGCGCCACGCCCGGCGACGGCGGCGGCGCCTCTGCCGCCCAGGCCACGCGAAGCGCCGCAGACGGATGCACGAGCACCACCCGTACGTCGCAGGGAGTGCCCGAGGCGGTCGGCACGGCGGCGAGCTTCTCGAGCACCTGGATCTGGTGGAGGGACAGGCCCTGCAGGCCGGCCACGAGCACGGCATCGGGGCCCGGCCCCCGGGCGTCGCGGTCGCGCACGGGAGGGCAGGGCTCGGCGATCCGGCGCTTCACCTCCCGCCAGAGGTCGAACTGCCACCGGTCGGAATCCCGCAGCTTCGTGTCGAGCGTGCGGCCCTGATCATCCGCCGCCGGATTCAGCCGGGCGTGGCCGGCCTCCCACTCGAGGATCATGCCGGGCCGGCGGAAGTGGTAGTGGTCGAAGCGGTCGGCGATCCGCCGCGCCGCGAGGAGCGGTCCGCCGGCCCGCTTCACGACGGCGGCAAGGGCCGGACTGTGGGCGATCACGTCGAGAATCGTGAACGTGAGGTGCTCCACGTCCCACGGATCGATGGCGGGCGCCGCGCGATCGACCGGCTGCAGCAGCGCCGAGATCGTGCCGGGATACGAGAACTCGACGTTGGCGACGATCCCGTCGCCGCGGCCCGCACCCGAGGTGCCCAGCTCCCGCGCGAGCCGATCATGCAGCCAGGCCTTCGCCCCGGCGGTGGGCACCACGATCCGGGGCCGCGCGAAGAGGTCGCCGTCGCGCGACAGGAACTCGACCGCGTGCGCGACCACGTCGTCGAGCCGCTCGATGCAGGAGACCGTCAGGGGCATGGGGCGATCCTCGGGGCCGGCCAGCCGTGGCCGGGCCGCACCAATCTACGGCGGGAGGCCCGCGGCGCTTCGGCGGCCCGTGGCGGCGGGCGGCCCACGGCGGCCGGTGTGCCTCAGGCGGCCACGATTTCGGCAAACCGCCGGGCGAACGCCTCGGGGGAGCGGTCGGCGAGGATGCAGGCGAGATCGGCCGCGGCCATGCGCCGCTCGGCCGCCGCCTCGAGCGCCTCGGCGAGCGTCTCGGGCGAACAGTCGGCCGCCACGAACGACACGACCTCGGGCGGGAGCTCCGCAAAGCTTCCCTCCCCGGTCACCACCAGCGGCGTGCCTGCCGCGAGCAGTTCCGCCGCCGCGGCCGACGACTCGCCGTGGGTCGTCTCGCGAAGCTGCGCCGCCACGTGCACCTCTCGCATCAGCCGCCGCAGCTCGTCGTCGTCGGGCTTGTCGTAGATCTGCACGAACCGGAGCCTGTCGAGGCCCGTGCGGTGGGCATAGCGGGCCATGTTCCAGCCCGCCATCACGAGCCGCGCGGGCCGGCGGCGAGCGAGCAGGGCCACGCTCCTCGCGAGGCACTCGAGCCGCTTGCCGTCGCCGGCGATGCCGAACGTGCCCACCACGAGCTCGTCGTCGGGCCCGGGCCGCCGCGTCGCCGCCGCGTCGATCGGGCCCACTGGCAGCAGCGCCACGTCGATGCTCCAGCGGTCGGCAAGGCCTCCGATGGCCGCCACGACCAGGTCGCGGCAGGCGGCGGAGTTGACGATCAGCCCGTGGAGATCGGTTCGCTCCGCGAGGAACCGCAGGCAGCGGCCCATGTCGGGGAGCCTGGCGATGGCCCGGCGGATCCAGGCCGCGCCGCCGCCGGAGGGTTCTGCGGCGGGGAGGTCGTCGAAGCACACGCCGAGCCAGGTTCGGAAGGCCGCCGTCAGGTTCGCCTCGTGGAGGTAGGCGAGCCGTCGCACGCCGGGGATCGACCGTGTCCGCACGATCGCGTCGAGCACCTTCACGTGGTGGGCCGAGTTGCCGAGTACATGGACCACCGTGCCGTGGTGACCGCGGTCGAGCGCGGCGCGCAGCACTTCCGCCGGCAGCACCCGCGACGACCGCAGGAGGCCAGCCGGGGCGGCGGGCCGCGGGCCGGGGTTGGCGTCGTAGAACGACGTCGCCCAGCGATCCGACTGCAGGTGGCGAACGGTGTAGGCCGCGATCGCTGTTTCCGCCGGCGGTAGGGCCGCCACCACCGCGACGCGGCGGCCACGGCGTGGTGCGGCGCGATCATGTCCGCCGTCGATCAGCCGCAGCATCGTGGCCGCATCGCGCGACCAGCTGCGTTCGGAGAGCAGTCCGCGGCCGAACTCCCGCGATCGCTCGGCCAGGGAAGCGTCGGTGGCGAGTCGCCCCATCGTGGCCGCGATGGCGGCCGGATCGGCCGGATCGAATGCGAGGTCGGGAAGCAGCAGCTCGCCGATCGACGAGGTCGCCGAGCCCGTCACCGGCACGCCGCAGCCGTAGGCTTCGAGCACCGGCAGGCCGAGTCCTTCATAGAGCGACGGATAGACGAGCATCGACGAGTGCCGCAGGAGTCCCACGAGCTCGCGGTCGGGCACGTAGCCGGTGCAGACCACGGCGCGGGACGGCAGGCCGACCGACGTGGCAAGCCGCTCGAGGTCCGCGATCCGCTCGGGCTGCAGGTTGCAGACAATCGCGAGCTGATGCCGGGGATGGTCGTGATGAAAGCGGGCAAAGGCCCGCACGAGCCCGTCGAGGTTCTTTCGCCAGTCGCCGCCGCCGACGCTCACGCAGTAGGGGCCGACGAGTCCGTGGCGGCCCGGCACGTCGGCCGTGTCGGCGGCGGGCAGCATCATCAGGGCCTGCTTCGCGGTGTCGATGTCGCCGCCAAGCGTGTGGATCCGCCCCGCATCCACGCCCGCATGCCGGATCACGTCGTCGCAGGTGGAGCGGCTGATCCCGAAGAGGTGGTCGCAGCCGCGGAGCAGGCCGAGCGCCTCGCGGTAGAGGGTGCGGGCCGGCTCGCTTGCGAGATACCGGTCGGGAAACAGCCAGGGCACGAGGTCGTAGACCACGCCGAACCAGCGGGGGCGCCGGGCGCGAAGCGCCGGTGGCATCAGCGACGCAATCCCGCCCGCAGGACGCGGCAGGAAGAAGCTCATGGTGACCAGGGCGTCGATCGGCAGCGCCACGGCCTGGTCGATCGTGCACCATTCGGCGGCGGTCGCGAGCTCCGTCATCCGTTCCGGGCCGGGGCGCGCGGCATCGCGCAGGAGGAGCCAGCGACGATCGGGTGCGTGCCGGAGCAGCGCGGCGGCGAGGTTCTGGCTGAACGCGGCGATGCCCCGGTCGCCGTCGTGCTGGGCGCCGCGGAGGTCCACGAGAATCGTGCGCGGAGGGGTCATGCGGCGGTGCGGTCGTCGTCGGCCGCCTCCTCGTCGGCGAGACGGAGGTAGGCGAGGCCGGTGAGTTCGCGGACGACCGACTCCAGTTCCTCCACCCGCTGCTCGAGCCTGGCGATCTGGCCGCCGCGGCCGCCGCCGAGTCGATTCCACACGCGGCGCAGCGTGCGGCCGGCGGGCCGGATGGTCGCCTTCTCCACGGCACGCAGCAGGAAACGGACGGTCATCGGCAGGGCGCCCCCGTGGGCGACTGGATGGACGGGGCTGAATGCGGACGATGGCAGGGCGGGGACGATAGTGCCTCGGTGGCCCCGTCGAAAGGTGAGTTTCAGGCCCGGGAAACCGCGGTGAGAATCGACTCGTAGACGCGGACGTAGCCGAGGGCCGTCTCGGCCCACGCGAAGCCCGCCGCGTGATCCCGGCCGCGGGCCGCGGCCGAGGGGTCGGCCTCCCAGGCGGCGAGTCCCGCCTCGTAGGCCCGGGCCATCGCCTCGGGCTCGAGCGACTCGAAGGCGACGGCATGGGGTCCTGCGATCTCGGGCAGGCAGGTGGTGCGCGAGATGAACACCGGGCGGCCGGCATCGAGCGCCTCGAGCACCGGAAAGCCGAAGCCCTCGGAGAGCGACGGAAACACGAAGGCTTCGCAGTGCTCGTAGAGCCACTGCCGGTCGGCGTCGCTCACCTCGCCCGTCAGCGTCACCGCGCTGTCGAGGCCACGGCGGGCGACTTCACGCTCGAGGAACTCGCCGTAGGGAGTCGCCTTCTTGCCGGCGATCACGAGCCGTCGTCCGGGCAGCCGCTCGACGAGATCGAACAGGACGTGGAAGTTCTTGTGGGGAAGGCAGTTGCCCACGCTGAGCACGAAGGGCCCCGGGGGCACGCAGGCCGGGCGGGCAGACGACGCGGCCGGCGGCTTCGAGAGGCCCAGCGGCACGACGTGGATCGGCCGGTCACCCACGCGGAGGTTAACGCGGACGTCGTCCGCCACGAAGCGGGTGTCGGTGACGATCGCGATGGAGCGGTCGATTTTCCGCTGGATGCCGGCCAGCTTGCGTCGAGTCCTCCGATCGCTCGACCAGCCCGGGCTCTCGTGCAGGAAGGCCAGATCGTGGATCGTCAGGAGTACGGGGACTCGGGGATCGAGCGGACGATACTTCGAGAGCTGGTTGGTCACGTGCCAGAGATCCTCGCACGGCGGCCCGAGGAAGGGGGCGACGAACGGCCGCACCCAGCGGACCAGCCGTTCCTTCCGCCAGGGCGTGATCCGCGAGATATCGAATCCCCCCTCGGGGAAGTGCCGCTCGGCACCCGGGCTCAGCAGGAACACCGGCTCGAACCGGCCGGGAGCGAGGCGGAGCAGTTCCTGGCCGAGGTGCAGGGAGAACCGGCCCAGGCCACAGTTGATGTGGCGGAGTTTCTCGAGATCGACGACGATGCGGGGGAGTCGCTCGGCCATGGGATCGTTCGGGATGGCACGGCTATCTTCCCGGGTGCGGCGGGCGGCGCACAGGCCGGTCTGCATGCCGTATGATTGGGGGCCCGTCGGCCGTTGTCGCGACAGCGGCGTCGCCCGGTCGACCCCATCCCCGGAAGCCCGTTCATGCGTTCGCTCCTGCTTCTCGCGATCATGGTTCCGTGCCTCGTTGCCTGCCCGATCGTGTCGGCCGCTCCGCCGGCCGCCGTGTCCGAGGCGCCGCCCGCCGCAGCCTGGCAGACGCTCTTCAACGGCAGCGACCTCGAGGGCTGGGACGGTGATCCGCGGCTCTGGAGCGTCCGCGACGGCGTGATCCACGGCGAGACCACGCCCGAGGCCAAGGCCGAGGGCAACACGTTCCTGATCCGGAAGGGGCTGACTCTCAAGAACTTCGAACTGAAGCTCCGCTACCGCTGCAATGCCGCCAACAACTCGGGCATCCAGTACCGCTCGCGGCACATCACCGAGGGAAACCCGAAGAACGCCTGGGTCGTGCGTGGCTACCAGCACGAGCTCCGGAACGAATCGACCATGCCGAACGTGGCCGGATTCATCTACGACGAGGGGGGCAAGCGTGGCCGGATCTGCCTGGTCGGTGAACGGGCCGAATGGGTGGATGGCACGAAGAAGGTCACCGGCGAACTGATCGACGCGCCGGCCTTCGCCAAGCTCTTCAGGCTCAACGACTGGAACGAGGTGCGGATCGTCGTCCAGGGCGACCGGATCCGCCACTTCATGAACGGCACGGAGACGCTCGACTTCACCGACGCCCCGGAACTGGCTCTCCGCGAGGGAGTGCTCGCGCTGCAGCTCCATGCCGGGGCGCCGATGTGGGTGGAGTTCAAGGACATCGCCGTCCGCGATCTGGGAGACGCCAAGTGATCGCGACATCGAGTTCCGCGACAGGCTCGGGCCGCAGGCTCGTCGCCGCCCTCGTGCTCGCGGGGTGCGGGCTGGTGGCGGCGCAGGCCGAGGAGTTTCGCATCCTCGCCTGGAACGTGGAGAGCAACCGCCCGGGCCAGCCGGCGGTGAGCGACGCCGACGTGATCGCCGGCCAGCTCACCGGACTGCTGCGGGCCGACGCGACCCGTGCCCAGATCGTGGCGCTGTCGGAGGTCGAGCCGAAGACGGTGGAGCGGTATCGGCGGGCGGTGGCCGAGGGGCTCGGCGGCGACGTCGACTTCGTGACCTCGGCGAGCGGTGGATACGCCGATTCCGACACCCTGATGCTGGTGGTGGATGCCAAGCGGTTCCGGATCGACGAGGTGTTCGAACTCCATCGCTACGCCGGGATTCGCGCCAACTTCACCGTGGACGAGGAGTCCTCGTCGGAGTTCGGCAGCGTGCGGGCCCGTTCGCCGCTGATCGCCCGCGTCCACGACCTTGCGACCGGGCGGTCCTTCTGGCTGATCACGGTGCACCTCGCCCGCGGCGAGAAGGAACTCCGGGTGGATCAGGCTCGGGCCCTGCGCCGGTGGGCGGCCGAACGCGACGAGCCGATCGTGGCGGCGGGCGACTTCAACTTCGACTACGAGTTCTCGAGCGGCCGCGGCAATCCCGCCTTCGACGCGATGCTCGAGGAGGGCACCTGGCAGTGGCTGAAGCCGGATCCGCTCGTCGACTCCAACTGGTCCGAGGACCGGAAGAGGGGGCTTCCCGGGGTCGACAGCTATCCCGACTCGATCCTTGACTTCGTGTTCGTGGCCAATGCCGCCAAGGCGTGGCACGGCACCTCCGACGTGATCGTGCGGGCCGGCGACTTCCCGGACGACGAGCGTACGAGCGACCACCGGCCGATCATCGCCACCTTCGTCCCCTGAGCCTGCCGGTCAGGCGGCCCTGCGGAGTTGCGCTGCCACCGGGCGGTCGGCGAGCGTGCCCGCCACGGCCGGGTCGGGGCCCAGCACCGCGTAGAGCGAGTCGCTCAGCGGCGAGGCGTCGAGGGCATTCATCCGCACCACCTCGAGCCCGGCGGTCCGGGCCGTCGCGGCGAGCGTGGCGGGGGTGAAGTAGTTGACGTGGTCGGGCCACCGGTAGCCGCACCACCGCGAGCCTCGCAGCCAGCGGCCGACGCAGGCATAGTTCGGCACCTTGACGACGATCCGGCCGTCGCCCGCGAGCCGCTCTCGGCATCTGCGGAGGAGGGGCAGCGGCGAGATCTCATGCTCGAGGATGCACGACAGCACGATCACGTGGGCCGATCCCGGTTCGATCGTCGCCAGACCATCGAGCGCCGTGCCGTGGAAGCAGCGGCCACCGCGGCCGCGGAGCGCGAGGTGCGCGAGCTTGGCGAGGTAGTTCGAGATCTCGATGCCGATCGGCTCGAAGCGGTCGGCGATCGTCCGGGGCAGCCGATCGGCGAGCCGCACACTCAGCGACGCCTTCGCACAGCCGACGTCGACGAGGCGGATCGGCCCGGTTGCGGTGGCGGCCGCGTCGCGGAGCAGCCCCCGAATGATGGCCGCGGTCTTGTCGCGCTTGAGGAACCGCTGGCGAAACGTCTTCAGGGCGCCGCTGAGGGCGTGGAGGATCGGCTCGCGACGCGTGCGCCGCTGCGACTCGTCGCGGCGGGTCACTTCCCAGGCGAACTCCTCGCGGAATCGCTCCTGGGCCGGTGGGTTCGCCAGATACACGAACCCCGTTTCCGCGCAGCGCCGCAGCTGCCACGGGGCGGGCGCGCCGTCGAGCGGCAGGGATGGAGCGTCGCGTTCGAGCAGGGGGCAGAACCGCGGGAAACCCGTCATCGTGGGACCTCTCGGGCGGGGCGGGGCGAAGCGGGGTGCTGGCCGATGCCAACGAGTGGTCTATCGGCAGATCCTGCCGCCATTCGCCAGCCGCCGTGACCCTCACGTGGCGATGGAGATTGCCCGTCTTGCCACGGCTGCCCGGTCGTGTGGTGGGCCGGCCACGGCACCTGTTGGCGCACGCCCGCGTGTGTCGGCACTCCCGATTTCTCGGGCGGCGGTAGAAGGCGTCGGTGCGTCTTCGGCCCCAGTGGGCCGGTAAGTTCCGCCCCTTCCCACCCGGATCGACATCAGGAGAATCTGCCGTGAGTTTCCGCAAGTCTCTCGACACCGAAGTGGCCGAAGCCCTCAACGAGCAGATCAAGATCGAGGCCTCGGCCGCCTTCCTCTACTTCTCGCTCGCCTCCTGGGCGAATGTCCGCGGCCTCACCGGCATGGCGGCGTGGTTTCGGGGCGAGGCGCACGGCGAACTCACCCACATGAACCTGTTCGTCGACTACCTCAACGACCGCGACTACCAGGCGAAGTTCGGCACGATCGAGGCTCCGACCTGCGAGTGGGAAAGCCCGATCGCGGCCTTCGAGATGGTCCGCACGCAGGAGCATCAGCTCCTGCAGCGGATGAACGTGCTGATCGACATCGCCGACAAGCACAAGGATCACCTCACCCACAGCTTTCTGACCCAGTTCGTGCCGCAGCAGATCGCCGACACGGCGGAGGCCGACGACGTGCACGACCGCCTGATGCTCGTCGGCGGAGACGGCCACGGCCTGATCCTCATCGACCAGGAACTCGGCCGCGAGGCCGAGTCGGAGGACTGACCGTCCCGCGAGGCGGCGACGGCGAATCGTCAGAACGGCACGTCGTCATCGGCCGCCTCGGCCAGGGCATCGTTGGGATCGATCTCGGCCCGCGGCCCGGCGTGCCCGGCCGAGCCCTTCGACAATTGCCGAAACGAGAGCCCTTCGGCTGTGAGGAAATACTTCGCCTCGCTGGCTTCGTCACGCTGCCAGCGGCGGCCGCTGAGGCGGTAGGTCACCTCGATCTCCTCGCCCAGGCTCAGGTCGTCCACGGCGTCGCAGCCGTCCTTGACGAACTCCAGCGGAATGTAGTTCGTGAACGAGGCCTTCTCCTGCTGCAGCACGACGAGCCGCTTGCGGAACCCCTTCTGGCCGAAGGTCTTGGTTTCCTCGATGAGGTGGACGACGCCGCGGACGGTCGGATCTTTCATGGAACTGGCCGGTGTCTCGTGGGACTAGAGGGCGTGCCGCCCGATGCCAGAAGGATAACGGATGCCACGGGTTCCGGCCTGCCACACGGGCGGCCGCCGCGTGCACGGGTCGTCGGCAGGCCGGAACTGCGATCCGCGGCGTCCCGCACGCCGGTCTATTTGCAACTCAGTTGCATGTGAGGCAGAATCGGTCGTGGACCAGCACGACGATCCCCACGGAGACCACGACATGCCGCACAGTCCCGACAGCTCGCCCCGTATCGCCGGTGACCCGCCGGCCACCGCCGCCGACCGCCGCCTGCCGGTGACCGTGCTCTCCGGCTTCCTCGGGGCCGGCAAGACCACGCTGCTCAACCACATCCTCGCCAACCGAGACGGGCTGCGGGTGGCGGTGATCGTGAACGACATGAGCGAGGTGAACATCGACGCGCAGCTCGTGGGCAGCCCTCGCGGGGCTGCGTCCGCCGCGCAGCTCAGACGGACCGAGGAGAAGCTCGTCGAGTTCTCCAACGGCTGCATCTGCTGCACGCTCCGCGAGGACCTGCTCGAGGAGGTCTCCCGCCTCGCTCGGGAGGGCCGGTTCGACTACCTCCTCGTCGAGAGCACGGGCATCTCCGAGCCGCTTCCGGTTGCCGAGACCTTCACCTTTACCGACGAGCAGGGGGAGAGCCTCTCGGCCCTGGCCCGCCTCGACACGCTCGTGACGGTCGTCGACGCCCGCACCTTCCTCGACGACTACTGCTCCCGCGACGAGCTCCGCGACCGCGGTGTGGGTCTCGACGAGCACGACGCCCGCGATCTCGTGCAGCTGCTCGTCGACCAGGTGGAGTTCGCCAACGTGCTCGTGATCAACAAGACTGATCTCGTCGCCGCTGACGACGTCGGATACCTCGAGGCCATTCTGCGGAAGCTCAATCCCGCCGCGAGGATCGTCCGGGCGACCCTGGGGAAGGTGCCGCTGGCGAGCATTCTCGGCACGCATTCCTTCGACATGGAGCAAGCCGCGAGCCATCCGGGGTGGCTTGCCGAGGCGCCGGGCACGCATGTCCCGGAGACGGAGGAATACGGTCTCTCGAGCCGCGTGTTCCGCTCGCGACGGCCGCTCCATCCGGGGCGATTCTGGGATCTCGTCACGGGCCCATGCTTCAAGGGCGTGATCCGCTCCAAGGGCTTTCTGTGGCTCGCCACGCGGCACGAGTGGGCCGGCATCTGGTCGAGCGCGGGGGTCGTGTCGAGCCTGCAGCCGGGTGGATCGTGGCTCGCGTCCGCCGCACGGGAGGATTGGCCGGAGGATCTTGACGCCGGCGAGGTCGAGGCGATCTGGCAGGAGCCATGGGGTGATCGCCGGCAGGAACTCGTCGTGATCGGGGCCAAACTCAGCCCGGAGCTGCTCGCGCAGCTCGACCGCTGCTGCCTCTCCGACGCCGAGATGGACCTCGGGCCCGAGCTCTGGCACGGATTCGACGATCCATTCCCCGCCTGGCGGCTCGCTGAAGACGGAGTCGGTGACACGGCCGTCGAAGACGATGCATCCTGCTGACGGCAGCCCCTCGGCAGTCAGCTTCCGGAGGGACAGCCCGCCGCGCACGCGGGCTGCAGCGCTGCGCGATGAGCGCGCCCCGCGGCGATCACCCTCTTGAGCTCCTCGGCCACCTGCTCACGGTCGATCGAGTCCGCATCGAGCACGGCGTGCTCCAGGGCCTCGATCCGTTCGCGGAGGGCCTCGGCGGCCGCGGTCATGGCGCCGGTCACGCGACCGCGACGAATCCAGATGCCCACCTCCGTGCGGCGGACGAGATCTTCCCAGGCAGCGATCCAGACCTGCGTGCGGCGCTTGTCGCCGGCGAGTGCCGCGGAGTGCGCCTCCGACTCGATGAATCGCAGGTCCTGAACGCAGGTCGAGAGGTCCGGATAGTAGAGATACGCGGCCACGACGCTGAGCGTGACGAGGCCTCCGACGAGCACGGCGCCGAGCACCGGTGCCGGCACGGCCACGTCGAGCGAGCCGCTGCGTGCGAGCCTGCCGGCAGCCACCGCATCCCGTTCGAGCCGCGCTTCAATCGTGCGGTGCGGATCGAATGCCGCGAGCGCGAACCCGGCTGCCATCAGCGCAGCGAGCAGAACCAGGGCCGACCAGGCGTGGGCGGGAACGCCGTCGGCGAGCAGGGAGATGGCCCGGGGCACGGGGTCGGACGTCCCTGCCGGAAACGGCATGCAGAACACGTCGAACGCGTGGGTGTGATCCTCGGGGGGTGAATCCCGAAACGACAGCGGCCGCTCGATCACCGCGGCGAACAGGAGCACCATGGCGAAGAAGCCGGCGAGCCACCACGCGGTTCGCCGTCCGCCCCACGACCGCCAGGCCCAGGCGATGAGGCCGAGATTCAGTCCGGCGCCCACCGACAGCAGCACGAACGCCGCGCCGACCGAGTTGCCGTGGTCGAACATCGAGCCGATCTGCGTCATCGCATCGGTGGGCGTGAGAAACGCGGGCGTGCCGACCGCCGCCATGAGCGGCGGCGCCCAGGGATCGAACGCCTTCATCGACCGCTGCAGGCTGCCGCTCGGAAGGCAGATGGCGAGCAGGCCGACACCGAGGAGGGCGATCGCGGCATAGCCGGCGGTCGGCCCCGCCGCGTCCCGCGCCGCTGCAAGCCCGAGGGCCGCGGTTCGCCGCCAGCCGGGAGGCATCGTCGGCTCGTCCGGCACGGCCGGCGGATTCTCAGCCCCTCCGAGGCGTTCCCAGGCGAGTCCCACGACGGTCACCACGGCCATCGACGCCAGGGCAAAGCCGACGATCACGAGCGGGTGGGAGAGCGTGAGCCCGTAGAGCAGCGAGATCGGGTTGAAGAGCGGCGCGGAGACCGCGAATGCGAGCACGGCGCCGCCGGCGAGACCGGCGCGGCGCAGCTCGCGGGCCACGGGAATCGCTCCGATCGAGCACACCGGCAGGAGCATGCCGAGCAACCAGGCGCGGGCGAGCGCTCGCCTTGAACCGGCCGCGAGCAGCGACCGCGTGAGGGATGGGCCAAAGAGCTCGCGGATCACCGCCGCCACGAGGAGGCCACACAGCACCGTGGGGGCGGCGTTCGCGGCCGCGGCCACCGCCCGGCACACGGCCCCGCAGGCCATAACGGACCAGTCGTTCGTCGTCATCGCAGTTCTCCTCGTGAAGCCGCTCTGAACCGGCGGCCCGCCTAGCGGCCGGGGCCACCCATCGGCACGGCCACCCGCTCGAGCGCATCGGCGACGAGCCGGTCGCTCTCCGCCTGCCCGAGATCGAGCCGCACGCCGAGCACCGGCCTGGCCACGTGTCGCACGTCGTCGGGCGTGACGTGTTCCCGCCCCTGGAGCACCGCCCAGGCCTGCGCCACGCGCTGCCAGATGAGCAGGCCGCGCGGACTCGGGCCGCCCGCGGCGGCCCGCAGTTCGCGGCACTTCCGCCCGACGTCCACGAGATAGCCGGTCACGGCGTCGCTCACGAGCACCGCCGCCGTCGTGTCCTGGAGTCGCACGAGCGTGGGAAGGTCCACAACTGCATCGGGGGCGTCGTCGGAGCGAGCCCGCAGCCGCGCCTCCAGGAGCAGCTCGATCTCCGTGGACCGGTCAGGAGCGCCGATCGACAGCCGCATGGCGAACCGATCGAGCTGGGCCTCGGGCAACGGGTAGGTGCCGAGGTGCTCGAGCGGATTCTGTGTGGCCACGACGAAGAATCCCCGCGCGAGCCGGTGCGACTCGTCGTCGATCGTCACCTGCCGCTCGGCCATCGCTTCGAGCAGCGCACTCTGCGTCCGCGGCGTGGCCCGGTTGATCTCGTCCGCGAGCAGCACGTCGGCGAATACCGGCCCCGGTCGAAACTCGAACGACCGCGACTGCGGGTTGTAGAGCGTGAAGCCGGTGATGTCGGTGGGGAGAAGGTCGGGCGTGCACTGAATCCGTGCGAACCGGCCTCCCACGAGCGTTGCCAGGCCTTTGGCGAGGGTCGTCTTGCCGAGGCCGGGCGGATCCTCGATCAGCAGGTGTCCGCGGGCGAGCAGGCAGGCGAGTGCCAGATCGCAGGCCTCTTCCTTGCCGCGGAGGGTCTGGCGGAGCCGGAGCCGGAGCGCGTCGATCTCGACGAACGCCTGGTCGAGGCGGGCCGGATCGAGTCCGGATCCAGCGGGCGCCGTTCGTTCGCGGTGTGTCATCATGGCGGCCATCAGGCGGCTTCCTGCATGCGGGAGGATGGGATACGGAGAGCCTGTCGAAGCCACGCGCCGGATCGAGTCCGCGCGGCGCGGGGCACGGCGGGTGTGCGGAGCCGGCCGACGGTCACGAGCCGGCCGGCCGACTCGGCGACGTGTCGATCCCAGGAGCGATGCGTCGGCGGCCCGGAGCGTCCATACGCCGCCCGCTCGAAGCAGGATAGAAACGGCGTCGTCCGCGGCCCGAGTGCCGTTGACGACACCACTCGGCGATGCCAGTCGCGCAGCGTCTCGTGCGAACGCTTCGGGCAGCCGGCGAGCCACGACCGCCAGGCGATGAGGTGCCACGTCGCCTGGAGCGGGCAGTCGGTGCCGCGCTGCATCGATCGCCGCCACCACGCGGTCACCACGGCATCGACGCATCGCCTCCAGCCGAGCAGCACGCCTGCGGCGACGAGGATCGACACGGCGACGGTCGTCGCGATGACGCCCACGCGGCCGCTGGCCCAGGCGGCCGCCTCCCGCAGGTGCTCGCCGACCCGTGCGGTCCACGGCAGCGTCGGTCGCCGCAGCCGATATTCCGGCGTCGGCTCGAGTGGAATCCAGCGGCCGGAGACGTCGCGGATCTCGGCCCACACATGGGCGTCGTCGGCCGTGGCGACGAGCCTCCGCGACCGCACGTCGCGGCGTTGACCCGATACGTGCAGGCCTCCGACGACGCGCGTCTCGTAGCCGCACGCCCGAAGCAGGATTGCGGCGGCGCCGGCAAAGTCGTAGGGCCGGCCGCGGTGCGACACGGTGAGCGCGTGGCGGAGCGTGTCGGCACAGTCGTCGGGCGGCAGGGCCGTGTCGTCGCGAACGAGCCGCCGCTGGATCTCGGCAACGACTCGGGCCACATGGGGCCAACCTGCGGCGCCGGCGGCATGATCGATCCGCCAGTCTTCGAGCACGGCGGTCGTCCACGATGGCGCGGCCGCACGGCCGTCGACATCGACCGCCGGCGCGGCGACAACACCGATCGCCCCCGTGGCGTCCACGCCGCCGGCGAGGCTCTGCGTGTGCACGGTGGTGCCGGCCGGAGTGTCGATGCCGTCGAGAGCCACGACATCGTCGGCCGGCATGCGGAAGAAGTCGGGTCGGTCGATCCTGTCGAGCCGCAGCATGTCGGCCCGCGCGGGCAGCGGGAGGACGCTGGTCTGCATGCTGCCGATCGTGATCGCGTGCAGGTCCGAGGCTGGCCGCGCCGACGGTTCCCGCACGCCGTGCCATCGCATCCAGTCGCCTCCGGCGTGCTCGAGCCGCCGGCTGTCGGCTGCGGCGATCTGGGACGGCGCGACCCGCCAGGCGCGGCCGTCGAACGAATCGAACACGGCCATGCGGAGGTGGACCGGGGCGGGCCCTGCGAGGGTCACCAGCGCCCGCGCGGCGAGGTCACTCCTCGGGCGTCGCGACCGCGCACTGGCCTTCCGCACCGTGGAGAACTCCCGGCCGGCGTGCTCGCTGTCGGCCAGGTGCCGATCGGTGGGCGGAAGTTCCTCCGGGCCAAGGCTCACCGCCCGCTTCCGTTCATCCCTCTTCGGCTTCGGCGGGTCTCCGTAGAGATCGTTGAAGAGATCGTAGAGCGAAGACTTGTGGCTGGTGGCGAAGACACCCGAGTTCACCGGGCCCGTGGCCCGCGGATCCTTCTTGGCCGCGACGAGGTTCTCGCCATCGCCGACCCCGTCGCGGGCCCAGGGAAACGCGTGCGAGTCGCCGCCGGAGAGCGGAAGCCAGCCGACGACCGCTCGGCCGCAGGCGTCGCGGCTGCCGCCGAGCATCGACACCGTCGCCGTGACCGTCAGGCAGGAGACAAGACCCACGGGCCCCGGCAGGGTCCTGCTCCCGGCAGGTCGTGGAGCCCCTGTGGCCCGGGCCGCCAGGCTGGAGGCTGCGACCGCGGCATAGCCGGCGTTGATCACGGCCGTCGCCGGATGGTCGTTCACGATCGCTGCGAGCACGACAATGAAGAGCGTTACCATCACGGCGGATCGCGACTCGCTCTCGGTCGTGCCGACGGCGAGCATCGCGCACAGCATGCCGCGGAGTGCTGCCAGCAAGAGGGCCTCGGGACTCGCCCCCTCGCCGCCGCAGGCCGTCCGCAGCCCCAGCCAGGCCAGGGCGGCGGTGCTCGCCAGCGGCAGGGTCGCCGCCACGAAGGCGATGCCCGCGGCGGCCGCGTTTCGCCGCGCCGCGCTCCGGGCCTGCAGCCACACCCACGCCCGCCGGAGCGCGAAGGCAAAGAGCGTCCATGCTGCCCCGCCGAGCACGGCCCACCAGCCCGGGGCGTCGGCGGGCACGTCCACGAGCTGCTCGGCCGTGAAGGCGGCGGTCACGGTGAGCCAGTCGAGCAGTGTCATGCCGGTGCGAGGCTCCCGGGGAAGCCGGCTCCCCAGCTGGGGGCTTTCGTGTCGGGATCGTGGTTGAGCGATGCCAAGGCCGAATCGACGGCCGCGATCGGGTCGGGCTCGAGCGGGACGTGCAGGACGACGTCCGATCCGCGGCATCCTCTCGGAGGAGCATGCGGCGCCTCAGCGCTGCCAACGATGATCCAGAGCCGCTGGTGACGGCTCGGGCTCATGGGTCCGACGCGTGACGCAAGGCTCGCTCGGTGCGGCGTCGTCGTGAGCAGAATCTCGAGATCGACTGGCCTCAGCTGCCCCAGGGCCGGGACCACGGGCTCGTCGTCGGTGAGCGGCTCCAGGCAGGCCAGGTCGTCGAGCACGGCGGTGACGTCGGCAGGTGAGCGGGGGATGAACGGCGCTCGACCCGGCCAGGCGAGCTCGAGCATCACGCCTTGCGGCCCCCACGACTCGATGATCGCAAAGGCGAGTCCGATCAGGGCGTCGAGCTGCAGGCCGGCATCCGCATTTCCTTCGGCGGCGTTCGGCAAGCGGCGGTCGATGACCAGCCGTACGAGGGCCGCTGCGGCGCCGGGGCGTTCGCGAACGACGAGCGTGTCGCGTCGAGCGGTGTGGGCCCAGTGGATCGACCGCACGGAGTCGCCGGCGCGGTAGTCGCGGGCGCCGATCGAGTCGCCGCAGTGGCCGGTGATCCGCTCGCTCATGTTCCGCCCCGCTCCCCCGGCCGCAGCGAGACCGGCAGGCATGCGCACCTGGGCCCGCTCGGGCCAGACGATCACGGGAGCCGGCATGGCGAGCGGTCTCCGGGCCGTGACGACGCCGAACGGCTGGTTGCTCTCCAGCGCGGCCGCCGATCGCGGAAACCGGCCACGTCGGCGGGGCACGACGGCCATGCGGTCACCGGCATCCCCGACGGATGCGGCCTCATGGTCGGCGCTGGCCCACCGCACCGAGACCTGCGGCCGCCACCACGGCAGGATCGATCGACGGGTGATCGTCGCGGCGAGTCGATCGCCGACGCGACAGCGGCGGCGATCCCAGGCGATCGCCGCCGTCGCGGTGTGCACGGCGATCCAGGGACCCGCGCAGCCGATGGCGAGCGTGGCGAGGATCCCGCCCAGCAGGGGCAGTGCCTTGGCCGAGACGAACACGAATCCGAGCGCCGCGATCGCCGCCGCACAGCCGAGGGCGCAGGCCGGGTGCCGCAGGCACCGCTCCGCGCGGCGCATCGGGTCGTGTGATGAGCGTGTGGGCGGATGTGGACGCACCAGGTCGCCTCCCTCCCGCAGATCATCGCAGGCGTTGTCTTGTAATGCAATACAGTTGCAAGTGAGATTGTGTCGCTTTATGATGCCGGCCGCCCGGGGGAGAAGCCCGCAGGGCGGCGGTGGGACCGTGCCGGCCGTCGAGACACGCTCGGCAGCACGACCGTGATCTGCTCCGACAAGACCGCCACGCTGACCCAGAATCAGATGACGATAGCGGCGCTCGTGGCCGGCGGTGTCATGCAGCCGGTCCAATGCCGCCTGGCAGATGGGCTCCACGAGCGCGTCGTATCGCTGATCGTGCCACGAGTCGCCACCGGCGGCGCTGAAGGCCACCGGCTGGTGACCGCGAGGATGTCCTTCTCGTGGTCATCACCGCGGTTCCACGTCCTTAGGTAGCCAGATCGACGTGGCAGACTCGCCCCGCTGATTCGCCCCTGCTTTTGACCGAGTTTGCATAGCGAGCCTGTTTCGTCCCTTGGCGCGCCCGGTTCGTCCCATTCTCAGGATCGAACTTGTACCGGACTCACACGCAGTTACGCTGCGTCGCGATAAGTACTCCACATGCATTGCCACTAAGTTAGGAGAGAGCCTCATGAGTTGAGCCAGTGTCAGCCGAAGTTCGATCGGAGACCTGCGACGGGTGTCGATCGCCATGCAATGGCGGTCGGCAGTGGCTGCGGCCGTGGCGACGGCGGCCTTCGCTGCCGTGGAGCCGGCGAGAGCGGACGTTGTGACCGTCGGCGCCATCCCCGGTTCGGGCATTGACCCCCTCCCCAAATCCTGAGCCAGGTCTTGTGAGAGAATCCTGGTGCCTCGACAGGGGCTGGAAAGGGTTCTCTGATGAAGAAGCGACGCAGTGCAGAGCAGATCGTTGGCTTTGTCAGGCAGGCTGGAGAACTCGAGGCTGAAGAAGCTGGTGGCGGATCAGGCCCTGGACATGCTGATCCTCAAGGAGGCCGCCCGCCCAAACTGACGT
>JBJTRH010000014.1:0-6034 GCA_046076065.1 Planctomycetaceae bacterium
CGGCCTGTCGGCCATGGCCGCGGTGCTCGCCGTCGCACCGCTCGCCGGACTCTGCGCAGCCACCACAGCCACCAACCTCGTCGCCGCCACGGTGCTCGTGGGTGCCGCGTTGCTCGTCGTCCTCGTCCACCGTCAGGAAGCGTAACCGCGTGAGCGGTACGGCCGCACCGCACGTTGCTCTGCCCCCGCCATCCGCTCCTCGCGGCTTCTCGCCCCATGCTTGACGCGCCGATCCCCTCCGCGCCCGCCACCCCCTACGCTCGCGTCTTCAAACGCCTTGCCGACCTCCTTGCCTCCGCCATCCTGCTTGTGATCCTGCTCCCCGTGATGGCCCTGGTCGCCGCGGCCGTGCGGCTCGTTCTCGGCCCACCCGTGCTGTTTCGCGACGAGCGGGCCGGCATGGGCGGCGTGCCAATCCAGATCGTGAAGTTTCGCTCGATGTCGCAGGCCACCGACGCCTCCGGCAAGCCGCTGCCCGACGCAGCGCGCCTCGGGGCGTTTGGACGTGCGCTGCGACGCACGAGCCTCGACGAGCTTCCCCAGCTCGTCAGCGTCCTGCGGGGCGACATGAGCCTGATCGGTCCCCGTCCGCTGCCGATGCGATACGTTCCCCGTTACGACGCCCGTCAGGCGGCCCGGCTCCTGGTGCGGCCCGGGCTCACGGGCTTGGCGCAGGTGAACGGCCGCAACGCCGTCGCCTGGCCCGAGCGATTGGAACTGGACGCGCGGTACGTGGAAATGCTCGGCCAGCCGTGGGCCGTGTTCACCGATCTCTGGATTGCCAGTCTCACCGCGTTTCAAATGGTGGCGCAGGCGATCACAGGCCGCGGCATCGCCGCCCCCGGCACCGCCACCATGCAGGAGTTCTCCCCGTGAAACCGACCGTGCCCGATGCGATCTCGACGGCGATCAGGACCGTTCTTCACGACACGGGCCGGAACGCGAAAGACGTGGCGTCGCCGATGCTCCTGTCGTCCGATCTGGGGCTCGATTCCCTCGATCTCGCGCAGACGATCGTGCTCCTCGAGCGGTCGCTCGGGATCGATCCGTTTCGGGCGGAGGCTGTGGCGCGGCCGGCGATCCGGACGGTCGGCGACCTGATCGCCATCTATACGGAGGCCATGAGCCGGTCATGACTGCCCTCGACCTTTCGCGCGTGCACGGCGAGCCAGCCGCCGAACGCCTGGCCGTGGCGATCGACGAGATCGCGAGGCACGACGCCGCTCGTGTCGCCGTGGTTGCTGGCGCCGGTGGACCGGATCGCAGGGCCGTCCCCTACGCCGAGCTGGTCCGATCCGTGGCGGCGGTCGAGTCGGCCCTTCGGGTTGCGCAGCCGCTCGGCATCGTGGTGCGAGCCCGTCGCGTCGAGTCGCTGCTGGCCGCAGCGGCGGCATGTGGCCGTCAGGGCGTGTCGGTAGCGCTCGTCCCTGACGATGCCCGCGATCTCGTCGGCGAACTCCGCGATTGGGCCGTGGTCGACGACTCGCTGACCGTGCCGTCCGGGGCTCGTCAGCGACACGCTCTCGACTCCGATCCGCCGCACGTCGTCGTGGCCACCTCGGGCACGAGCGGTCCCCCGAAGCTCGTGCAGCGGACCTGGGACGCAGTCCTCGCCGCAGCCCGTCTGGCCGAGCAGTGGCAGGGGCTCGGCTGGCTCCTGGCCTACGACGCCACTCGCTGGGCCGGCATCCAGGTGTGGGGCCAGTCGCTCCTGACGGGCGGGCGGCTCGTCGTGCCCGACTCTCGCGACCCCGATGTGGTCGCGCGGGCGCTGGTGGATGAACAGGTGGCCATCCTTCCATCCACGCCCACACTGCTGCGGCGACTCCTGGCCTCGGCGGATCCCGCGCTGCTCGCGGCCGCCAGGCCGGAACGCATCACCCTCGGAGGCGAGGCGGCCGACGGGCCCTTGCTCGCCCGAGCGAAGGAGGTGTTTCCGGAGGCTCGCATCACGCACGTGTATGCCACCACGGAGCTCGGCGAAGTGTTTCGGGTGGCCGATGGCTTGCCGGGGTTTCCGGCGTCGTGGATCGCCCGTGAGCTTCCCGGCGGCGTGCGGCTCTCGATGCGGCGCGACGGCGAACTGCTGGTGCAGCTCTCTCGCGATTCCACGGAGGTCGCCACTGGCGACGTGGTGGAGCGGCGAGGAAACCGCTACGAGTTCACCGGCCGGCGAAGCGACGTCATCGTGGTGGGGGGCGCCAAGGTGTTTCCGAAGCGGGTCGAGGAGATCCTGCGGGGTGTGCCGGGGGTGGTCGAGGCACGGGTGTATGGTCAGCCGAGCGCGATCACTGGTGAGCTCGTCGCCGCCGAACTCGTGCTGGCGGAGCCGCTGGCCGAAGGGTCCTCCCCGGAGAGCGTCAGGGCGGCCGCGCTTGCGGCCTGCCGCGAATCGCTCGAGCCGCACGGCGTGCCGCGGATTCTCGATCTGGTGAAGCGGATCACGACCACCTCCGCCGGTAAGACCTCCCGTCGGCCCGTGGCCGCCCGGTGAGCGCGAGCGTCTCCATCGTCTCGGGCGGTTCGCGGGGGCTCGGCCTCGCGATCGTCGAGACGCTGCTTGCCCGCGGGGATAGCATGGCCACATTCTCGCGGTCGGGATCGCCCGCGCTCGACGCGCTGGCGGCTGCTCATCCGTCCCGCGTTCATGCCGTTCAGGTCGACGCAGCCGACGCCGCTGCGGTTCGTGACTTCGTGGCGAGCGTGGTCTCGCGGTTCGGAGGGATCGACCACTGCATCGCGAATGCTGCGGTCGCCCAGGAGGGCGTGCTGGCCACGATGCGCGACGACGAGATCGACGCGATGCTGGCGGTGAACGTTCGAGGGGCGATCGTGCTGGTGCGGGAGTGCGTCCGACAGATGCTCGTGGCCCCCCCGGGCGACAGGTCGATCACGCTGGTCTCGTCGGTCGTGGCGGCCCGCGGTTCGCCTGGGCTTTCCGTCTATGCGGCCACGAAGGCGGCCCTGGAGGGCTTTGGAATAAGTCTTGCCCGGGAACTGGGGCCGCGGGGCATCCGGGTCAACGTCGTGGCCCCGGGGTTCCTGGAGACAGACCTGTCGGCCCCGCTCTCCACGGAGAACCGCGGTCGCATCGCCCGCCGAACGGCCTTGGAGCGGCTTGGGACGGCCGGCGATGTGGCGGGGACGGTGGCATTCCTTGCCTCGCCGGCAGCATCGTTCCTGACGGGCCAGGTGGTGGGGGTGGATGGCGGGTCTTGAGGCCGTTTGTCCAGGAATGCGTACTCACTCGCAGGTACACTCAGGGTGGCGTTGAATCCCATGGCGGCTTTTCCTCCCGTCAGTCTCTGTGACACCCACGGGAACGGAGTTCAGAGGGCGCAAACCCCTCCGATGGAGGACTTGAGGCGACCGCCGGGGCGATTCGATCTTCCAGCCGATTGCCGGCGAATCGTGATCGTCGGCGCCGGAGGTTTCGGCCGCGAGGTGCTGCAGTGGGCCCGCGAGACGTGGCCCGAGGCGGCCTCCATGATCGCGGGTTTTCTCTCGGACGATCCGCGGCGACTCGACGAGTTTGCGACGGGATTGCGCATTCTGTCGGCG
Organism: Planctomycetaceae bacterium; assembly: GCA_046076065.1. GTDB lineage: Bacteria > Planctomycetota > Planctomycetia > Pirellulales > UBA1268 > QWPN01. The sequence goes on from JBJTRH010000014.1 coordinate 3,562, forward strand.
GTCGCCGAGCATCAACCCGAGAAGGGCGACTACCTGTTGCTGGGGATCGGTGTGCCGTATTCGCGGCGACGCGTGGCGGAGCAACTCCGCGCACGGAATGCCACGTTTCTTACACTAGTGCATCCGCGGGCGGTCGTCGCCCCGACCGCGTCGCTGGGCGAGGGTTCTATCATCTGCCCGTTTGCGATCGTCAGCGATTCGTCACGGCTGGGGCGTTGTGTTCTCGTCAACTACCACGCATCCCTCGGGCATGATGCGGTGGCCGGCGACTACGCGGTGCTGTCGCCTTATGCGACGCTCGGCGGCGGCGCCCGGGTGGACGACGAAGTGTTTTTGGGTCTCCATGCCTCGGTCGGACCGGCGATTACGGTCGGAGCGAGGAGCAAGGTGAGCGCGAACTCCTGCGTGCTCTCCAACACCCCGAGGGAGTCGCTCGTGTTCGGCGTGCCCGGGCGCGTCGGACGCTGCGTCGATGTCGCCGGTGCATAACTCTCCCGCGATCCGCTGCCGGTCGGAGGCCCGCCTGTGAAAGTTGTGATTCTCTGCGGCGGGAAGGGCACGCGCCTCCGCGAGGAGACGGAGTTCCGACCCAAACCCATGATCCCGATCGGGAGCCGGCCGATCCTCTGGCACATCATGAAGATCTACGCGGCCCACGGCTTCAAGGAGTTCGTGCTCTGCCTGGGCTACAAGGGCGACCTGATCAAGGAGTATTTCCGCAACTACCTCTGGAACACGTGCGACGCCACGCTCACGCTCGGCCGCGACCCTGGAATCCGATTCCACGGCCACCACGACGAGGCAGACTGGACGATCACGCTGGCCGACACCGGCCAGGAGTCGATGACGGCGTGGCGCATCAAATCGATCGACCGCTACCTCGGCGACGACCGTCGCTTCCTGCTGACGTACGGCGACGGCGTGGGCGACGTTGCCATTCCGGCCGTGGTCGAGGCCCATGAGCGGTCCGGCAAAACGTGCACGCTGACCGCAGTGCACCCACCGGGACGGTTCGGTGAACTGTCGCTCACCGGGGACCACGTCGCCGGCTTCAACGAGAAGCCGCAGACGGAAGGAGGCTACATCAACGGCGGGTTCATGGTGTGCGAGCGAAGCCTGATCGCGGAGCTGCCCGACGATCCGACGGTCATGCTCGAGCAGGGCCCCCTGCAGCGGCTGGCCGCCACGGGAAGGCTGGGCGCCTACCGGCACGACGGGTTCTGGCAGCCGATGGATACGTTTCAGGAGTTCAAGCTGCTCAACGGGCTCTGGGAATCCGGCCGCGCCCCGTGGAAGGTCTGGTGACGTGACCGCGTCGCGTCTCTCCGCCGCGTTCGCCGGACGCCGGGTGCTGCTCACGGGGCATACCGGCTTCAAGGGTGCCTGGCTGGCTGAATGGCTGCTCGGGATGGGGGCGGAGGTCACGGGCTATGCGCTCGATCCGCCGACGCAACCGGCGCTCTTTGACCAGCTCGGGCTGGCAGGCCGGTTGCGGCACGTGGTCGCGGACATCCGCGACGCGGCCGCTGTCGAGCGCACGGTGAAGGACACGCGCCCCGAGTTCATTTTCCACCTCGCCGCCCAGTCACTCGTTCGTGAGTCATACGCGCATCCGGTCGACACATTTTCGACCAACGTGATGGGGACCATCAGCGTGCTGGAGGCCGCAAGGCGTCTCGAGCAACCGTGTGCCGTGGTCGTCGTCACCACCGACAAGTGCTACGCGAACCGCGAATGGCACTATGGCTATCGCGAGGAGGATCCGCTCGGGGGGCGCGACCCGTACAGCGCCAGCAAGGCGGCGACGGAACTCGCGGCGGCGGCCTGGCGGGCAAGTTACTTCGGCACATCACCCGTCCGAATCGCCACCGCGCGGGCCGGCAACGTGATCGGCGGCGGCGACTGGGCGAAGGACCGGATCGTGCCCGACTGCATGCGGGCCCTTGCGGCCGGCAGGTCGATTCCCGTCCGGAACAGCCGGGCCACCCGCCCGTGGCAGCACGTGCTCGAGCCCCTCGCAGGATACCTCTGGCTCGCGGCGTGCCTCGCTTCGTCGGAGCGGATTTCCGGCGACTCGTCGCTCGAATCCGGCTTCAACTTCGGGCCGGGCTCCGAGTCGAACCGTCCGGTGGGTGATCTCGTGGAGCGGGTGCTGATCCACTGGCCCGGGTCGTGGACCGACGCGACGGACGCCTCGGCCCCGCACGAGGCGAGATTTCTCCATCTCTGCACCGACAAGGCTGCGGCCGTGCTGCACTGGCGGCCCGTGTGGTCGTTTGACGACACGATCCGTGAGACGGTCGCGTGGTATCGGCTGGCGGCTGCCGACGTGGCGACGGTCGGCGGGGTGACCCGCCGCCAGATCTGCGAGTACTGTGCGGCCGCGGCCGGCACCGGCCTGGCATGGGCGGCGCCGGCGTGAGGAATGGCCGAATCAAGACGAACCAGGAAGGCGGAACCCGTGCCGCGTGAC
>JBJTRH010000015.1:0-3218 GCA_046076065.1 Planctomycetaceae bacterium
TTCGAGTCGCTGGCACGCGGTCGCAAAGTCGCGCTTCGTCGCGAGGCCTGTGGCGAGCCGCTCGATCCGCTCGCAGGCCGCGGCCGCCTCCTCCGCCGACCTCCGAACCGCCGTGTCCAGCCCGCGGCCGCGCACGAGCGTCATGATCCGCGGATGATCCGCCAGCACGGCAACAAGATTCTCCGCAGTCTCACGAAGTTCCACGAGCCGTGATCGCAGGATGGCCGCCGCATCGATCTCCCCGGCAGTCGCGGGCCCTTCACCGGCCATCCGCTGCGCGATCTCGGCAGCGATCCGCCCAGCATCGACCGCGATGACTGCGAGGGCCCGACCCTCGACGGCTCCGGCCGTCAGCGGCGGAAGATCCGCCGGGGGCGACCGGTCCCACGCCGGGTCGGCCAGTTCCTCCGAAAGGTCCGCGAGCGCTTCGAGGTCGCCCGCTTCGACGGCCCGGGGCACGGCGAGCCGGAGTTCGCGGAGCCGCTCCTGCTCGTGCGACTCGATCGCCTCGATCCAGACCTGGTTGGTCGGGTCGGCGGCGTGGAGCCGGCGCAGCACCTCGAGACGCCGGCGGAGCGGGGCTCGTTCGAGCGCCAGGCGGCGGAGGGTGGCGAGGTCTTCCTCCGCCGGCTCGACCCTTTCGATCGCGGCGGCGAACTGCTCCGCAGCCTCCAAGTTGGGTGGCGCGGGAGCCGGCTCACCCTTCTCCAGCAGCCAGCCGTGCAGGGTTACCCAGTCGGGCCTACCACGCAGGTCGAGAAGCCGAGCGATCGGGACGATTTCCGGGTCGTGCATGCTCACCGCCTCGTCCCGGAGCCCATCGAGCAGGAAGCCGTCGATATCGGCGAGTGCGGCATTGACCTCGTCGACGCCCCGCGTAAGCGACGCGACTTTCTCGATGAGGCCGCGGCTGGAGCGGCGTGTCAACGCGGTGGTGACCTCGCCCACGAGCAATCGAATCTCGTCGAGGCGGCTCCGGGTGATCGCGGGCATCTGCGAGAACTCCTTCAGGCGGTCGCCACGAGGCCGGGCACGGCCGCAGCGAGGCTCCACAGCAATGGAACCTCGACCCACATCGGCGCGAGCCGCCCGGCCTGGAACCGGAGCTCGCCGTCGGGGCCTGGGGTCGGGGGACCGCCGGTGGCGCTCGCCGGCACGTAACGGATCAGTTTCGGCTCGACGAAACTCTCGGCCGTCGTGACGATCGTCGGCGCATGCTCGAGGAGAAGGTTTCGCACCATCGCCGACACCTCGTTCATGCGGGCCACCCGCAGCCGCGCTGGCCCCCCGTAGATGGCGTCGCCCCATGGCTCCGAAAGCCTCTGGCCGCCGACCAACGACTGCCACGCATCGAACTTCGTAACCACGATGACCAGCGGGCACCGGTGGCGGGCGGCCGCCGGCAGCCCGTGATACTGCCGGACCCGGCGGGCCACTTCGGCGAGCATGACGTCCTGACGGTAGACGACTCCGCCCCCGATCTGGGCGTCGGCCGACGTGGCGGCCTCGCCGAGGGCGCGGCGGAACGACGTCTCCTGGAGGGGATCGAACACGTAGAACAGAAACCCCGACCGCGCTAGGTGCTGCGTCACGGGATTGGAAGGCACGTCCCTTCCCGGCTCGAAGCTCTCGCCGGCGTTGTCGTAGAGGCAGAGCGTGCGGGACACCGCGGCGGGATCGTCGACCGACGGGTGTCCGGACACGGGGCTGACTTGGAAGAAGTGCGGCTGCGGATACGCGAGCGTCATGCTCCCGAAGTCGACCGACCGGTAGCGGTCGCCGGATACGTCGGTCTTGGGCAGGGCCACCCATCCGTCGCCGACCGTCTCGCCGAACAGCGTGTTCTCGTAGACGTGAAGGGCGGCGTTGGCCCGGGGATCGGCATCGCTGAAGTTCAGCGCGAACGACCGCGGCAGCGTCCGCCGCAGCTCGTGGGTCATCGCCGCGAGGAGGTACGACTTCCCGCTCGACGGCGACCCGAACACCGATGCGAACACCGTCGGGCTCTCGATCAGCGCGCGGGGCACCTCCAGGTGGCACCGCGGGCAGGCGGTCGCGTGGCACAGCCCGCCCCGGGGATCGATCGCCTGGCCGTCGGGATGGAATCGCGAGGGGAAAAACCGCTGGGCGTGCGTGCTCCCGAGCCGCCGGTCGCCGAACAGCGACGGGTCGGTGGCCACGTAGAGGCTCCGCTCCTGCGGAAACCGCTCCCAGCAGTTGGGGCAGACGACCTCGGGCACAATCTGGGTGGTGGCCATGGGGAGCAGCCGGGATGTCACTGAAACTCGGTGGGCTTGGTGCGATCGACGCGGCGGCCAGGCCCCATCTGGCCGGCACACTGTCGGCAGAGCCCGATGGCATCGGCGAGCGTCGCCCGGAGGTTGTCGTCGGGCTGGGGCACGCTACTCAGCAGGGCGACAGCCTTGACAGCCACCTCGTAGGCATCTTCGGCGTCGCCCCGCTTCAACTCTCGTCGGGCGGATTCGAGCAGCCTCTTCGCGTGGCTTCGCACCTTCTCCAGATCGACCTCCTCGGTCCGCCCGGGTAGATCGGCCGGCGGGCCTGCAGCGGGAGGCGGCGCCGGAAAGTCAGCCTCGGGCAGCGGCGGTGCCGCGGGCCCTGCCGGGGCCGCCGGCCTCCCCGACTTCCGAGGTCCACCGGAAGCCGCCGTTTCGGCCGGCGGGGCTGTCGGCGATTCGACGCGTTGATCAGCGAACTCGGAGCCCGGCCACAGGCACAGGATGACTCCCCCCCCAGCCTCAGTGGCCGCGGCGAGCCTTCCGAAGAACTCCCGCTGCTGCGCTCGCGGCCGCTCGCCGTCGGCGTCGCTGAACCAGTCGAGTTCCACTTGCCAGCCTTCGGGATCTGCGTCGTCGAGCCACGACGCGAGTCCTCGTCGCATCCCCTCGTTGGTCGCTCCGACTCCATCGGGACGCACGCCCATTCTGCCCGCGAGGCTCCGTGGCTCGAGCGCCTCGAGTCCGACCGCCACAAGCTGCACGACGCCCGCATCCGCGGCCTCGCCGGGGCCGCGGTCGACGCCGGCGAGCACGTCATCGTCGCGATCGTGCATCGAGAACAGCACGTCGGCAGCGCACGTCGGACCGCAGAGTCCTGGCCATTTGTCAGAGAAGTCCTGCGAGAGGTCGGGCATTGCCCGGGCGAGCGTCTCGACCATCCGCGGAACGCCGATCACGTCGCTCCGTGGCGTGACGACG
>JBJTRH010000016.1:0-2467 GCA_046076065.1 Planctomycetaceae bacterium
AGGGAGAAAAGAACACGACACGGATCGGCCGCCGCTTGGCCGGCCACCAGAACCCGCTTCGTGATACCGCTGCGGGGGGACGCCGTCAATCGGCTCGGCGATTCCGACGGCTGCGAATCGACCGCCCCACCGCCGCCGCCATGATCTGCACGCGAGCCACGATCTGGAAGACCTGATCACCGTCATCGACGGCCGGGGGGAACTCGTCGCGGATCTTGCCGCGGCACCGGCGGTGCTATGGGCCTACGTGGCCGATCGCATCCGCGGTGTCATCTCCGCCGGGGGCGACGAAATCGAAACACGAAAACCCCTGCTTTCCAGGGTGGCTAACGGGACTCGAACCCGCGACCCTCGGTACCACAAACCGATGCTCTAACCAACTGAGCTATAGCCACCGTACCGCGGCGATTGTAGCAAACGCCGTCGCCGTTTCAGACCCCCGCCGCACCGCCGCAAAAACCAGCGGGCCGGCCCCGCACCGCGCCCCAGGCAAGCATCCCTTCACTCGCGCCGCCGCGAGTCAATCACGATCGTCACCGGGCCGTCGTTGACGAGCGCCACCCGCATGTCGGCGGCAAACACGCCTCGCTCCGGCCGCCGCCCCGTGGCCGCCTCCACCGCAGCGAGAAATCGCTCGTAGAGCGGCACCGCCTCCTCCGGCCGCGCTGCCTGGATGAAGCTGGGCCGGTTGCCCTTCGCCGTCGAGGCGATCAGCGTGAACTGGCTGATCACGAGCAGCCCGCCGGACACGTCCACGACGCTGCGGTTCATCTTGCCCTCGTCGTCGGGAAAGATCCGCATCTGCGAAACCTTGCCCGCGAGCCAGTCGGCGTCGGCGGCCGCATCGCCGGCCTCGACCCCCACGAGCACGAGCAGCCCGACGCCGATCCGGCCAGCCACGTCGCCGCCGATCGTGACGCTCGCCTCGCTCACCCGCTGGATCACCGCACGCATGCCGGAAGTCTAGCGGCGCCGCCTGAAAACCTGCCTGTGCGGGCGCAAGGGCGTTCTCTACGATCGTTCCGCAGCCACGAGGCCCCCCGATGCGATCTTCGCCCACCGTCACCAGGTCGCCGCTCCCAGCTGGCCGCGGCTGCGTGAACGACATCGCCGCCCTCGCTCTCGCGATTCCCCTCTTTCCGGTCGACCGGCTGATGCGGCTCGACGCCGTGGCCGCCGCCCGCGCGACCGCCAGAGTGCGGATCGGCTGGGCCGCGATCTTCCTCAAGGCCTACGCGATCGTGGCCCGCGAACAGCCGCCGCTCCGCAGCTGGCTCGCCGGCCGGTTCCGGCCGCGGCTGGCCACGAGCGGCGAGAGCGTGGCCGTACTCGCCGTGAATCGCAGCGACGGACGCGACGACCGGCTGTTCTTCGCCCGGCTCGCCCGCCCCGACGCAACACCCCTGCCCCTGCTCCAGGCGGCGATCGACCGATTCGCGACGGGGCCCGTCGAGGAGTCCTACCGGCGGCAGCTCCAGCTCGAGAGCGTGCCCGGCTGGCTCCGCCGCACGATCCTGCGCTGGAACATGCGCTCGACGTCGCCGAAGCGAGTGACGCGGATCGGCACCTTCAGCCTCTCCACGCTCGCGGGCTTCGCGGCGACGAACCGCTTCCATCCCACGATCTGCACGACGAGCCTCTCCTACGGCCCGCTCGACGACGACGGCCGCTGCCTCGTGACCGTGATCGCCGACCACCGCGTGCTCGACGGCGCGGCGGTGGCGAAGGCGCTCGCCCGGCTCGAAGACGTGCTCACGACGCAGCTCGTCGCGGAACTCAGGACGGCTCGTCCCGTCCCTGCCGAAGCCGCCGCCTGATCTCGGCGAGCCGCTCCGCGAGATCCCGCTCCATGCCGCGATCGGTCGGCTCGTAGTAGTCCTTCTCCACCCCGAGGTAGTCCTGCGATGCGATCCCGTCGGGGGCGTCGTGGGCATACTCGTAGCCCTGGCCGTGGCCGAGCCGCTTCGCGCCGGCGTAGTGCTTGTCTTGGAGGTGCCGCGGGACGGGAATCACCGCCTGCTCGCGGACGTCGCGGCGGGCGGCGGCGATCGCCGTCGTGCAGGCGTTGCTCTTCGGCGCGAGCGCCAGGTAGATCACCGCCTGGGCGAGCGTGAGCTGGCACTCCGGCAGCCCGACGAACTCGGTCGCCTGCATGGCCGCCACCGCCACCATCAGCGCCCGCGGATCGGCGTTGCCCACATCTTCGCTGGCGAGGATCACGAGCCTCCGGGAGAGAAACCGCACGTCCTCGCCCCCTTCGAGCATCCGGGCCAGCCAATAGAGCCCGGCGTCGGCGTCGCTGCCCCGGATGCTCTTGATCAGGGCGCTGGCGCAGTCGTAGTGGGTGTCGCCCGCGTCGTAGGCCACCACCTTCCGCTGCACGCTCTCGCGGGCGAGATCGAGCGAAAACACGAGCGGCCGCTCCATGCTCGAAAGCACGCCCACCTCGAGCCCGCCGAGCGCCCGC
>JBJTRH010000017.1:0-6220 GCA_046076065.1 Planctomycetaceae bacterium
GCGACTGGCCGCTCGACGGGCCGGCGGCGACGGTCATCGCGGGCCGGGGCTGACGCGGCCGCTTCCGTGCCCCGGGTCGCCACGGCATAATCTCCGGACCCGCCCCGCTCCAAGGATCCGGCATGGTTCCCCTGCTCGCCGACGCCAACCGCTGGATGATCGCCCTGCCGCCGATCTGGCTGGTGGGGGCGGGCGCCGCGGCGGCCCTCGTGACCGTGCTCGCGGCCTATGCCGTGCTGCGGGTGATCGCCCCGCGGCTGGCAGCGGAGGCCCGGGTGAGCCTCGGAGACGGGTTCCTCGGTCCGCTCGCGTGGCTGCTGCTGGTGGCGGCCGCCCTCGCGATTGCGATCACGCCGCTGGTGCCGCTCGACCAGATCGCGAGGTCGCTGGGCCGGATGGCCTCGACCGACGACTTCCGCACCACCGTCTCCGTGCCGGCCGGCGCGAGCCTCCAGGAGGTGATGCTCGGCTTCCGGCCGCAGGAACTCGCCTCGATGTGGATGGAGAGCGACGGCCCCCTCGTCGTGCAGACACAGCAGGCGGTCGAGGGATTCGCGCTCGCCAAGGATGCCGACGTGCCGCTCGAGGCCGGCCGTCGCTGGTCGTGGGTCAAGGCGGAAGGGGCCACGAATCCCTTCCTTGGCCTGCGGGCCGCGATGGGGGCGACCAACGAGGGCACTGCCCCGGCGACGCTCTCCGTGGGCTGGCGGCTCGCGGCCGAAAATCCGCAGGCGGCCGTCCTGCCCTGGACGTTCGCCACGCTCGTGGCGATCACGGCCGCGTATGCGCTGTTCCGCCTCGGCGCGCCGCGAGTGGCGGCGATCGCCTCGGCCACCACGAAGGAGGCCATCGGCCAGCCGGTCTTCACCGTGGCGATCGTGGCGGGCATCGCGCTGCTGCTGGCCTTCATCGTGATCCCCTACAACACGTTCGGCGAGGACGTGAAGATGCTGAAGGACAGCGGCCTCACGCTCATCAAGGTGCTCGCGCTGCTGGTGGTGGTCTGGACGGCGAGCGTCGCGGTGGCCGAGGAGATCGAGGGCCGCACCGCGCTCACCGTGCTCTCCAAGCCGTTGGCCCGCTGGCAGTTCGTGCTGGGCAAGTTCGCGGGGCTGGTGCTGGTGGCCACGCTCGTGTTTCTGATCCTCGGCGCGGTGCTGCTGGCGACCACGAGCCTCAAGGTGGTGTACGACGCCCGGGAATCCTCCAAGACCGATCCGCTGTGGCGGGAGTGCGCCGACGAGATGATCACCGTGGTGCCGGGCCTGGTGCTCTCGCTCCTGGAGACGATCCTGATGGCCGCCGTGAGCCTCGCCGTGTCCACCCGGCTGGGGATGGTGCCGAACCTGATCGTCTGCTTCGCGGTCTACGCCCTCGGCCACCTCGTGCCGCTGATCGTCCAGTCGAGCGTGGGCAAGTTCGCGATCGTGCGATTCTTTGGGAAGCTGATCGCCACGCTGCTTCCCGTGCTCGACCATTTCACGATCGAGGCGGCGGTGATCGGCGGCGCGGCCGTGCCGTGGGTCTATCTCGGCTGGGCCGCGCTGTATGCCGCCCTCTACTCGGCGCTCGCGCTGCTGGTGGCGCTGATCCTGTTCCAGGATCGCGATCTCGCCTGAGCCCGACGCTGCGGCGGCTCACCTGGTCAGGCCGGTGCGGGCCGCCACGCCCACCATCGAGGCGCCATCCGTCGCGGTGCCCGGCAGCGACCACCAGCCCGTCTCGGCCGACCGCATCGCCTGGGCCTCGGCTTTGCCGTCGATGAACACTGTCACGCCCCGGCCGAGTCGCCGTTCGACCCGCGGGCCGACCTCCACGCCGAGCAGGCCCCACTCGGCGTTGTTCCCCACGATGGTCCGCAACTCCACCGACTCGCGACCCCCGGGCCGCTCGTTCGACACGCCGATCCGGCCCATCCACCGCGCCGGCCCCTCGGCCACCACGTGGGTGTCGGCGACCAGCCCTGCGGCCACGTCGAACCGGTCGATGCGGCTGCGGAGTTCGGCGGTCAAGGGCACGGGCGGCGCATCGCGTCCAACCGGGCCCGCCATCGCCACGGCGACCGCGGGCATCGACCGGGCGCGATCGCGCTCGGCCTCCGCGCCGAGCCGCTCGAGTTCGGCGGCGATCGAGCCGGTGCCGTCGAAGTTGCCGAGGCCAAAACCATCGAACTCGACCGGGGCCGCGGCCTGGCACAGGCCCCCGAGGAGGGCCCAGAGGATCACGGCAGATGGTGTGGCACTGCGGGCAGTCATGAGACAATCCAGGCGTGGCGGGACTCCTGCCACGCTGTCGGAGGGTATCGGCAGCCGGCCACACCGGATCGAGCGGTGACGTTGCCGGTCGCGGCGATCCGCGCGGATTCGACTATCAGCCGGCCTTGCGGTGTGGGATTGTCGGGGTCGCAGGGGCGGGAGCGGCCCCGCCGCGACGGCTACGGCCGAACCGCATGCATTCGAGGGCGTCGATCACCCGGGCCGCGATCTCCACCGCCGCCGCGCCGGCCGCGGCCGACACCAGCGGAGCCCGTCGGTCGCGGATGGCCGCCAGGAAGTCGTCGTGCTCGGCCGCGATCGCATTGGCGTCGGCGATCGTCGCCGTCTCCAGCGGAAGCACGTCGGTGAAGAAGGTCTCCTTCATCGCCATCCGCTCGGCGGCCGGCACGGCCGCCGCCGAGAACGCGCCCGACCGCACCCCCGCCGAGGGCCGGATCGTCTCGACCGTCTTCGCGGTGAGGTCGCAGTGCACGAGCACCTCGGGCGACCACGCCGACACGGTCCGCCGGGCCACCGGGCTGATCCGCGACGCCGTGAGGTCGGCGACGAGCCCCGACGAGAACACCAGCCGCGCCCGCACCGCGTCCTCGAACCCGCCGGTCGCCGTGATGCCGCGGGCCTCGACCCGCTCAAGCCGGCCCGGATCGAGGGAGAGCACGAGGTCGATGTCGTGGATCATGAGGTCGTGGATCACGCCCACGTCGAGCGAGCGGAACGTGAAGGGCGCAGTGCGGACGGCCTCGACGAACGCCACGTCGGCCAGCCCCGTCGACGCAGCACGCCAGGCAGGATTGAACCGCTCCACGTGCCCCACCGCCACGGTCCGGCCATGCCGGCGGGCCGCGATCACGATCGCGCGGGCATCCTCCACGCCGGCGGCGATCGGCTTCTCGACCAGGAGGTCGATTCCCGCCTCGAGGAGCGGCAGCGAGACCGCCGTGTGCAGCCCGGTGGGGGCGGCCACCACGACGGCGTCGACAAGGCCCACGAGCTCGCGCGGCTCCGCGAGCGGACGGCAGCCATGGGCGGCGGCTGCTCGGTCCCGCGACTCGGCGACCGGGTCGACCACGGCCACGAGTTCGGCATCCTCGCGACCCGCGAGCAGACGCGCGTGAATCGTCCCGAGATGACCGCAGCCAACCACCGCCACGCGCGTTCGCTTCATGCCGCCCTCCTTCGTTCCCGGGCACGGCCGTGCCGCCCCTGCTGTTGACGCTCCAGAAACTCGAGCAACTCCTCGACCAGCGGCACGAGCATCGCCTGTGTCCGGAGGATCTCGCGGGCCGGCTCGACGCCCACCTTCGCACGGTACAGGAGCCGGTAGGCCTCCGAGATCGCCTCGATCGTCGGCTGGGCGAAGCCGCTGCGTCGCAGCGCCACCACGTTGATGCACCGCGGCCGGGCCGGCGACCCCTCGCAGAGCATGAAGGGAGGCACGTCGTGCAGGACACGCGACAGCCCGGCCACGAACGACCAGCCGCCGATCGTCGCCCAGTGGTGCACCGCGACCACGCCCGAGAGCGAGGCCCGGGAATGCACGCGGACGTGCCCGCCGAGAAGCGTGCCGTTGGCGATGATCACGTGGTCGCCGATGCGGCAGTCGTGAGCGACGTGCGACGCGGCCATCAGGAAGTTGTGGCTGCCGACCGTCGTGACGCCGTCCTCCTTCTCGGTGGCCCTATTGATCGTCACGCCTTCGCGGATCACGTTGTCATGGCCGATCTCGACGCGGGTGTCGGAGCCGCGATAGCTCACGTCCTGCGGCTCGCCGCCGATCACGCAGTTGGGGAAGATACGGTTCCGCTCGCCCATCGCCACGAGGCCCGCGACCGTGACGTGGTTGGCGAGCACGGTGCCGCGGCCGATCGTCGCGCCGGCCGAGATCACGCAGTAGGCGCCGATCCGCACATCGTCGGCGAGCCGGGCCCCATCCTCCACCACCGCGGTGGGATGGATCTCCGGCGGCCGCCCCACGGAGGCGACCACGGGCGGGTGCTCGTCGTCGAAGCGATGCACATCCATGCGGATCAGGCCGAGGCCCGCCTCCCGGCCGACGCCACGAGCACCGAAGCCATCGCTCCGTTGAGCCGATGCCCGCTGCGGCACGCCCGCACGTGGGCATGCAGAGGCCGACCCACGAGCGCCAGGTCGCCGACCAGATCGAGCACCTTGTGCCGCACGCACTCATCCGGCCAGCGGAGCGCGTTGCCCACGGGCCCGTCCGGCCCGAACACCAGCAGATCGCCGTAGCCGACACCCACAGCAACGCCGGCCGACTGCAGGCGGGCCGCCTCGTCGACGGGAATGAACGTCCGCGCCGCCGCCAGTTCGGCCCGGTAGGACTCCGGCGTCACCCGCAGGGCGAGCGACTGCCGGCCGATGGGCCCCGGGCCATAGTCGAGCTCATACTCGACCGACAGGCCGGCGAACCGCGGCGGCGAAACCTCGATCCACGACGACTCGTCGCCCACGCGATGGGTGTCGCGCACCACGAGCGGATCGGCAGGTGCGCCGAGCGACTCGACCCCGACGGAGTCGATCGCGTCGACGAACGCCCGCGACGACCCATCGAGGCCGGGCATCTCCTCGGCGTCGACGCGAACCACGCAGCAGTCGACGCCCGTCGCCGCCAGGGCGCTGAGCACATGCTCGACCATCTGCACCCGCACGCCCGCCGAGACGAGATTGGTCCGCGAGGTCGCCTCCTCGCGGTGATCGACGCCGGCCGGAATCCGAACCGGCACCGCCAGATCAGACCTCAGGAACACGACCCCTGCCCCGGCCGGCGCGGGAGCGAACTCGACCGTCACCGGCCGCCGGGTCCAGTAGCCCGTGCCCGCAACCGAAACGGCTCGACGGATGGTCTGCTGCGTGCGCATGGAACCTGCGGGTGGGAAGCGGGCCCGGAGGGGGCCTTGGCCTCCCCCGGGCCCGGGTGTCGACGCAAACCGCCGCGGCTCAGCGGAGCGGCTTGGGCTGCGTGGCCGGGGCGCCCGCGACCGCGGCGCCGTTGAGCATCCGCAGCACGTCGGCCGTGATGTCGATCTGCGGATCGTAGTACACGATCGGCTTGGCGATGCTCCCCAGGATCCGGTTGCGGTCGGTGGAGTCGACCGGATCGCCGTCGAAGCGGTGCACCACGGCGATGCCGTTGTCTCGGGCGAACTGGCTCACGGCCCGCTCGATCTCGTTGTAGACCTGGAGGTAGACCTTGGCCTCACGATCCATGAAGTCCTTCTTCTGGAGCTGGGCATTGACGCTGAAGTCGCCCTGCGCCTTGGCCACCTCGGCCTCGAGCTTCTTGTACTCGGGCGTGCCGACGTTGAAGCCCTTGAGCTGTTCCATGAGGCCGTTGATCCGGTCCCGCTCCGCCTTGAGCGCGTTCTCGGCCTGCAGGACTTCGTCCTTCATCTTGTCCATCGCCTGCTTGAAGCGGGCGTGGTTCTTGAAGATGTAGCCGACGTCGATCACGGCGACGTGGACGGCCGGCGTGGCGGCACGGGCCGCGGGAGCCGTGGGGGCGGGCTGCGCCGGCACCTGGGCGTGGGCGACCTGCCCGAACGCCGCGGCCACCGCGAGTGCGAAGATTCCCAGATGCCTGTTCACGAATGCTCTCCTTGCTTGCGGAACGTGGGCCGGACCTTATGGCGGCCGGCCCGACTCCGACGACCGTCCATGGCCGCCGGGGTGCCGACGCGGGCGGAATGATGGCGAGAGCCCTCCGCGGACTCAAGGGCAACTTCGCCGCGGAAAACGTGCGTTCCTGCGGCAACCGTGGCATGAAGCCGCCCGTCGCGCTACCGCACAGGCACGAACTCAGCGAGGGGCTGCCCGTGCCCCACTCCCAGGCACGAACTCAGCGAGGGACTGCCCGTGCCCCGTAGCCGGCGTATGCCGCCCAGCGCAGCCAGGATGTCGAAGCGCCGGCGGCATCCGAGTGAGAG
>JBJTRH010000018.1:0-4010 GCA_046076065.1 Planctomycetaceae bacterium
CACCGGGCTTCGCGAGGCGCTCACGGTGGAACTCTTCGTGCGGCCCGGCTGCCCGCACTGCGCCGACGCGAAGGCGTGGCTTCCCGGCCTCATCGAACGCCATCCCGCGCTCGAGCCGGTGGTTCGCGATCTCGTGACCGACCCGGCCGCCCGAACCCGCCTCGGCGACCTCGTCCGCCGGCACCGGATGGCGGCCGCGAGCGCGCCTGCGTTTCATCTCTGCAACCGACTCGGGATCGACTTCGACGACGCCGACCGCACCGGCCGGCGGCTCGAGGCCCTGCTCACGCCGTGGACGCGACCCTGCCCTGATTCGATCGGCGAGCCGCTCGACGACGTGGCCCCGCCCCCCGACGACGATTCGACGATCGACCTGCCGCTTGTCGGCACGTTCGACGCCCACGCGCTGGGCATGCCGCTGTTCACGGTGGCGATCGGGCTCGTGGACGGCTTCAACCCCTGCGCGATGTGGGTGCTACTGCTGCTCCTCTCGATCCTTGTGAACGTCCAGGACCGCATTCGCATCCTGGCCGTGGCCGGCACCTTCGTGGTGGTGAGCGGCCTGGCCTACCTCGCGTTCATGGCCGCCTGGCTCAACGTGTTCGAGTGGTTCGGCTATCTCCGGCCGGTGCAGGTCTCGCTCGGGCTTCTCGCCATCGTCGTGGGGGCGATCCACGTCAAGGACTTTTTTGCATTCCATTCCGGGGTGACGCTCTCGATCCCCGAGGCTGCAAAGCCCGGTATCTACCAGCGGATACGGCGGATCGTGACGGCCGAGAATCTCACCGGGGCGGTCATCGGGGCGGTCGTGCTCGCCGTGCTCGTCAACGTGGTCGAGCTCCTCTGCACGGCCGGCCTGCCGGCGCTCTACACCAACATCCTCTCGCTGCAGGGCTATTCGACCGCCGTCCGCTACGGCTATCTCGGCCTCTACATCCTGGCCTACATGCTCGACGACACCGTGATGGTGACCGGGGTCGTGGCCACGCTCTCACGGTTCAAGCTGCAGGAGACCGGTGGCCGCTGGCTCAAGCTCGTAAGTGGCGGCGTGATCCTCGTGCTCGGCCTCGTGATGCTCCTGCGACCCGAGTGGATTGGGTGACTCCCTCCGGGAGGCTGGCTGTCGGAAACGGCATGCTCGCTGGCTTTCTATCGGCTTTGTCAGGTGACCGGAGCCCGTCAGTATGATGCCGAAACTGCCAGAACACCCCGGACTGCACCAGAAGCACTGCCATGCACCGAAAGCGCATCGTGATCGTATGCATCTGGCTCCTCGCAGGGCTCCACGCCGCCGCAGCCGCCGGCCCTATCGAGGTGTTGCCACCGCGGCCGGTTGGCAAAGGGACCGCCGTGGTGCTCCACGCGCCTGCCCGGGACGAGGCTGACCGAGCCTCGGATCCTGGCGATCTCCTCATCCACTTCCACGGGGCGGTCGACACGATCCGCGGGGCGATGGAGCGGGCGGGCACGTCAGCGACGGTGGTCGTGGTGAACCAGCCTGGCCTGTCGGCCGCCTACGCGGCGCCGTTTCGCGACGACCCGAAATTGTTCGGCGCACTGCTCGCCGAGCCTCCTCGCGCCGGCGGCGGCGACGACGCCCCCACCCCGCGCTGGCGACGCGTGACTCTCTCCTGTTTCAGTGCCGGCTACGGAGCCGTGCGGGAGGTGCTCCGCGACGAACACTCGGCGGCGCGCGTCGACGCGATCGTGGCCGCCGACTCGATCTACGCCGGCCTCGACGAGACCACGCCGGCCGACGGTGTCCGCCACATCGATCCCCGCGACATGGCGGGCTTTCTCGCCTTCGCCCGGTCGGCGGAAGCAGGCGAGAAGGTGTTCGTGATCACCCATTCCGCACAGCCGACTCCCTACGCGAGCACCACCGAAACGGCCAACTTCCTGCTGGCAGCGCTCGGCATCGCCCGGGAGCCGGTGGCGACCGCAGCCGACGAGGGGTTTCCGCAGACCTCGCGGGCGGGCCGCGGTCGATTCGAGGTGCTGGGATTTGCCGGTGCGTCGGGGCCCGCGCACCTGTTCCACCTTCGCTCCATCGACCGCTGGTGGCAGGCCGCGGAGCGGCGTGCTGAAGAACCCTCCGGGAAGTGATCCGGGCCTTCCGTGGGGGTCAGCGAGCCGCAGCCGCAGACCTCATCCCGGTCCACCGGCTGTCGAGCAGGTGTTCGATCAGGTCCGCCACGATCCGGGCCGTGTGATCGGCGCCGGCGACCGTGGTGTGCGTCCGCTCGTCGGCGAAGAAGCCTTCCACGGCCTCATGGCCGAGCGCGTCGTACGACGCCGCCACCGCCTCGTGCAGGTCGAGGAGCGTGGCCCCCTCGGCTTCGACCACGGCCCGAGCCCATGCCACCGTGCCGTCGGTGGGCCGGCCGATCCGCGCGCCGTCCGCCTCCCACATCTTTCGCGGCACTTGTGTGCAGAGATAGGGCGTCGCCCCCTTGGCCCGGGCGTCGGCGAGGTACTGCCGCAAGTAGCTGCCGTAGGTCCGCACCGTCTCGTGCTTCTTGGTCAGCAGGTTGTCGATCTCCTCGGTCTCATCACCCGTGCCGCGGATCGAGCCGCGGGCTCGGGAGTCGTCGTTGATCGGGCCTCCGTCATTGTGACCGAACTGGATGATCACGAAGTCGCCCGGCTTCATCATCGAGAGCGTCGCCGCCCAGCGGCCCTCCGTGATGAAGGTACGGCTGCTGCGGCCGCCGATCACGACGTTCACAACATTGACCTTGCCCGGGTCGAAATACTTCCCGAACTCCTCGCCCCAGCCGCGTTGGCCCTTCGTGCCGCACTTCACCGTCGAATCGCCCACCAGGAAGAGCGTGGGCAGTTCGGGATTCGTCGGTCGGGCCATGCGGAATCGCGCGGCATCTTCCACGGGGCGGTCATCCTCGGCGGCGATAACGGCCCACCCGGCGGCGACCACGACGCACGAGCACAGACAACGAACGAGCATACGGATCACCTGCCGTCGGGAACGGCCAGGACCTCGAAGGGACTTGCCGGGATCGACACGGAGTCTGGCGGATCGGGATGGCCGGGGTCGAACGGCTCCACGTCGGCGGCGAGTAGCGGCGCCAGACCGGGCACGTCGCGGCGGATACCCTCCACCACGCAGCGGGCGATTTCGTAGGCCCCGTAGGCGCTGAAGTGCGTGTCGTCGCGGATCGGCTCCGACTGGCCGGGATACGTGTGGGCGGGCACGTGCAGGAACACGTCCTTGCTCCCCTCCACGCCGAGAGCCTGGTAGAGCCGCTTCGACATCGCGTTGAGGTCGACGAGCGGCACGTCCTTGTCGTCGGCCACGCGACGCACCGCCTCGGGAAAGTCGCCGAGCGACTCCACGACGGTGCCCGTGTCGTCGAACCGCCGCCGGGCGACCGACGTCACGAGGACCGGCCGTCCTTCGCGGTCGCGGATCCGGTCGACGAACTCGGCCAGCAGCGTTGCATAGCCCGCGAACGCGCCCGCGGCCTCCCCCTTCGCCTTCTGGTCGTTGTGACCGAACTGGATCAGCACGAAGTCGCCGGGCCGCAGCTGCGCGAGAATCTTGTCGAGTCGCCGGCCGCCGCGGAACGACGCCAGCGCCAGGCCCGACTCCGCGTGGTTGGCGACCACCGCCCCGGGGCCGAAGAACGAGGGCAGCATCTGCCCCCAGCCGGCGTACGGCTCGCGGGCCTGGTCGGTCACGGTCGAGTCGCCGGCCAGGAAGATGCGCGTGATGGCCGCGTCGGGGGCGAGCGGCTCCACCGACACGCTTCGCACGCCCGGCGGATCCCCGAGCATCTCGAGCGTGATCCGGTCGTCCCAGTTCGCCGTCCCCCGCTCCCGCTCCTTGAGCGTCACACGGCCTCCGGAAAACTCCGCCCGGTGGACATCGACGAGGAAGGTCTTCACGACGCGGCCCCCCTTCGGCACCCGCGCGCCGAGCACGAACAGCCTCCGCGATTCGCCCTTGCAGGTGGTCACACTCGCCACGTCGTCGGCGCCGAGTTCGACCG
>JBJTRH010000019.1:0-3945 GCA_046076065.1 Planctomycetaceae bacterium
GGCCGCGTTCGGCTTCCAGAAGCCCGACGACGACGCCAGCTACGAGGGCATGAAGGGCCGCGTCAACGAGCGGATCGAGAAGGTCTTCCGGCCGGAGTTCTTGAACCGCCTCGACGACGTGATCGTGTTCCACCACCTCACCGTCGAGGACCTCAAGCAGGTGATCGACATCGAGCTGGCGAAGGTCCGCGAGCGGCTCGCCGAGCGGAGCCTCAAGCTCAAACTCACCGACGAGGCCAAGAAGTTCCTCATCAAGAAGGGCTCCGACACCGACTTCGGCGCCCGGCCGCTGCGTCGGGCCCTCGAAAACTTCATCGAGGATCCGGTGAGCGAGGAGCTGCTCAAGGGCGAGTTCGAGGGCAAGGACACCATCCAGGTGGACTGCATCGAGGTGGCCGGCAAGAAGCAGTTGTCGTTCAAGGGTCTGGTGACGGCCGAGCCAGTGGCCGCGTCGCCCGCGGGCGACGCGGGCGGCTGAGCCCGGGAACGATCAGGCGGTTGCCAGCGGCTTGACCGCCTGTGCGTCCGCGTGACGCGCCAGGGTGTCCATGGCGTGGGCCGACACCGCGTGGGGGATGGCCTCGTCACCGGCGGCGTCGATCGTCTGGAACAGCCGCACCTGCGGGGCATCGAGCCATCCCGCGAGACTGGGGTGGCTCCAGCGGTGTCGATGCAGGCTCGTCGCGATGAACCCGGTCACGTCGCGGGCGACGGGCATCCGGATTCCCGCCGCACCGCCCGCCCGTAGGCCGCCGACCACGTCCGCAAGGGTGCCGACCGGATCGGCGAGAAGGTCGCGGTGCCGCACCCCGACCCAGGGGAGTCCCTCGGCCGCGCGGCGAGCCCGGACGAGGTGCAGTTCCCAGAGCGCGAGGCCGACGCCGATGGGCAGGCCGTTGCGGGCCGCCAGGCTCGACGCCACCTCCAGCGGATGACGGAGAATGTGCACGCACACCGGCCGCGGCACCAATGGTCGCCACAACGGCAGCGTCAGGCAGAATCGCGGATCCTTGAGGAACCACGGCCGTTCGTCGGAAAACGACTCCACGATCCGCAACGCCCGCCGATAAAACTCGCCTCGAACCGAAGCCGCCGCGCCGCATGGATCGAAAGCCAGCGGTCGGTCCCATGCCGCGCCGCACGTGCCCAGAAGCCATTCGTGGAGCTCATAGGCATCCAGCCGCTCCCAGAACCCGAGGGGATTGTCGACGTCAGGCGGCATCGCTTCCTCGTGAGGGCCGAACTCGCAGCCGGCGAGATTCAGTAGCCTGGCGAGCGCGGACGTGCCGGAACGGTGCATACCCAGCACGAAGATCTGCATGATGAAAGGCCTGACGACAGCGACGACGAGGCAAGGAATCCGTCTTCCAACTCTACGCCCGACGAGTGCCGCATGCTCATTTCCGGCACCGGCTGATCGCCCCGCCCGCCCGGGCAGTGATCTCCGCCGCCGCCGGCCTTGCCAGTCTGCTCGGACCTCCCAGCCCTCCGGCCTCGGCACGGTCGGACTCATGCTGCGCAGCCCGCACGACCGATACCACCCGCAGGGTTTCCCGTGCGCTCCCACCTCCCGGTCGTTCCATGGCCACAGCATCCCAGGCAGACGCGACACCGGCTCAGGGCGGCCTGAGCCACTGGCTCGTCTCGCTGGTGGCGAGCCTCGGCAGCTTCGCCATGAGCTGGGTCGCGGGTGTGGGCGACGTGACCGTATTCGCCTTCCAGACGCTCCGCTGGATGGTCTCCCGGCGGCAGCGGCGCGACGTGCTGATCCCCAACTTCTACCAGATCGGCGTGATGTCGCTGCCCGTGGTCGCCCTGACCGGCCTGTTCATCGGGATGGTGCTGGCCGTGCAGAGCTACGCCCAGTTCAAGGCCCTCGGCCTGCAGACGCGGCTCGGCTCCGTCATCAACCTTTCGCTCGTCCGTGAGCTCGGACCGGTGCTCGCCGCCACGATGCTGGCCGGACGCGTCGGCTCCGCGATGGCGGCGGAACTGGGCACCATGCGGGTCACCGAGCAGATCGACGCCTTGGAGAGCATGGGAGCCAACCCCATCTACTACCTCGTCGTGCCGAGGTTCCTGGGCTGCCTCGTGCTGATCCCGTCGCTCACGGTGATGGCCGACTTCATGGGCGTGCTGGGGGGCTACTTCTACTCCCACGTTCTCCTGGGCATCGACTATCACCACTACTGGGCCAACTCCCGCGAGTACGTCGACGCCTTCGACTTCCTGCTCGGCATCTTCAAGAGCCTGTTCTTCGGGGCCGCGATCGCGCTGGTGAGCTGCCACCATGGGTTTCACTGCGAGCCGGGCGCCGAGGGCGTGGGCCGGGCCGCCACCAACGCCTTCGTCCACTCGTTCATCCTGATCCTGGTGCTCGATCTGTTCCTGGGTATCTGGCTCAACAACGTGCACGACTTCTTCCGTCCGGAGGGCCCGCGCCGGCTCCTCTGACCACCATGCCCGCCCTCGCCCAACCGCCATCCCGGCACCGTGACGCCCCCGCAGGCCCGCTCCTGCGGGTCGAACGGCTCGATGTGCGCTTTGGAGGCCAGGAGGTGCTCCGCGACATCTCGATCGACCTCGAGCCGGGGCAGACGCTCGTCGTTCTCGGCGAGAGCGGCTGCGGCAAGACGGTGCTCCTGAAGACGATGATCGGGCTGATCCGGCCGAGTTCCGGCGCGGTGCTCTTCGAGGGCACGTCGCTGGCCACGCTCGACGACCGATCCCTCGCCCACCTCCGCACCCGCTACGGATTCGTCTTCCAGGGGGCCGCGCTGTTCGACAGCATGTCGATCCTCGACAACGTCGCCTTCCCGCTCCGCGAGCACACCCGGCTGCCGGAGGCCGAGATCCGCCGCATCGTGGAGTCGCTCGTCGACGAGGTCGGCCTGCCGCGCACGGTGCTCCCCAAGAAACCGGTGCAGCTCTCGGGCGGCATGCGAAAGCGGGCCGGCCTCGCCCGGGCGCTGGCGCTCGATCCCCTGCTCGTGCTCTACGACGAGCCGACCACCGGACTCGATCCGATCATGACCGACGTGATCAACGAACTGATCCTCGAGGTGCGGCGGCGGCCGGGGGTCACCAGCGTGGTCGTCACGCACGACATGAACACCGCCCGCAAGGTCGCCGACCGGGTGATCATGCTCTACCCGGCCTTCCGGCTGCAGCCGGGCGAGCGGCAGATCGTGTTCGACGGCAGCGTTGCCGAGCTCGATCGGTCCACCGATCCGCGGATCCGGCAGTTCGTCGAAGGGCGTGCCGGCAGCCGGCTCACGGAACTCCGCGAGGAGCAGGCCCGGGCGGCGGCGGCCGACGACGCCGGCGGTGACGGCGACGGCAACGACGATGAGCCAGCCGGTGCGGAGGACGACACATGAACGACCGCGTGATGCAGTTCCGCGTCGGCGTCGTGGTGCTCGCCACGGCCATCATCACGGGCATCCTGATCGTGCTGTTCGGCGACCTGCCGTCGCTGGTGCAGGCCACCTACCCGCTGCGGATGCGGTTCGCCGACGCCCGCGGCATCGCCGGCGGCACCCCGGTCCGCAAGAACGGCATCCTCGTGGGGCGGGTGGCCAACGTGATGCTCGACGAGCGCGGCGGCGTGGCCGTGGTGGCGGACATCGACTCCTACGTGCCCGTCTACCGGGACGAGCAGCCGCGGATCGCCACGACGCTGCTCGGCGACGCGGAGATCCAGCTCGTGCCGGGCGCGATCCGGCCGCCGCGGCAGAAGGTCGCCGCCGACGAGGTGCTGGAGGGGGCCGTGTCCCGCGATCCGTTCGAGGTGTTCGCCACGCTGGAGCCGAAGCTCGGGGCCGCGCTGGAGTCGCTCACCCAGGCGAGCGAGTCGGTGACCAAGCTCTCCGCCGACATCGACCGGATGCTGCTCGGCGACGACAACACCTTCGAGAAGATGGTCAAGAAGACGGAGGTCGCCCT
>JBJTRH010000020.1:0-7442 GCA_046076065.1 Planctomycetaceae bacterium
GTTTCCAAGAAAACAAGAAGGGAATCAGACCACAGGGACACCGCCGCCGTGCAACCCCGTGCCTCTCCGGGCTTCGCGAACGGAAGGGCGATCGGCTCGCCGATGGAGATGTCACCGGGCTCGAACGACGGAGCGGGCGCGGGGTCCTCACCGCGGGCGGATGCGACGAACCACGCCAGCGAGATCGCGAGCGCCATCGTCGTGCCGCTTCGTGCGGGGTGAATCCTCATCGTGAGCCCGACATCCCGTTGGGTCCGACTGCCGCAAGCAATAACCGTGGGCTGCCGCTGCTGCGGCATTCGTCGATCGAGCGATGAGTATACGGTTTCGCGTCAGCGGCGGCAGTGGCCCCGCCGATTCGCGGCCACGATCGCCGATTCACAGGTTTCGCACCGTCACGACGCATGGACAAGCGTACGGTCATGGCAGGTCGCCGACGTCGATCGTCGGCCGAGTTCGTGGACCTCTACGACGGCATCGCGAGCGTTGTCGGCATGTGGTGCTGTCATGGTTTGACAGCACTCCGCACCCCCCTATACTCGCGCCGCGTCGTGACGATCACGTCATCGCCGCGATGCGTCAGCAAGGATGTCGGGCACTCCAAAACGTCGTCGCGGGACGTCGTCGTCCGGAGCCGGGAAGGAGCCATGGGGAACGCCAAAACCGTCGTCGCGACGCATGCCGACGGATCGTCCGCGGCGGCCGTGCTTCGCGCCTTCCGTGGACGGATCGGCGACGACCGGTATGCGGTCTGGTTCGGAGATGCCGCCCGTGTGCAGGTGACGGATGCGGAGGGTGGTCCGGCGGCGGTGAGGATCGTCGTCGGGGCCGGATTCACGCATGAATGGCTCTGCCGGACGTTTCGGGCCGAGTTCTCCGCCGCCGTGCGGGAGATCCTCGGACCCGCCGCAGCGGTGACCTGGGAACCCGAGGCGGAGGAATCGACCGTTTCTCGTGCGTCGCCGCCGGCCGCCAGCGCGTCTGCCCCGCCGCCGGCGACCCGCCAGCGGCAGTCTTTCGAGCCGGCACCCGAAGCGGAGCGGCGATCCACCGACGGGCGGCAGCGATCGCCTCGCGTCCCGGGGGCCCGGTCGACCACGGCGGTTCGCCGAGCCGCGCTTCGCCTCGAGGACTTCATCGTCGGCCCGAGCAACCGGATGGCGTTCGGGGCGATCGAGATGGCGGTCACCCGCCCCGGGGAAATGAGTCCGCTGGTGGTCCACGGGCCGAGCGGCGTGGGCAAGACCCACCTCCTCGAGGGCGCCTGCGAACGGATGCGTGAACTGCATCCCGCCGCGACAGCGGCGTGGCTGTCCGCGGAGCAGTTTACGACGGCCTTCCTCCAGTCGCTCCATGGCGGTGGCCTGCCGGGCTTCCGACGAAACTGCCGGGGCGCCGATCTCCTCGTGATCGACGACGTCCAGTTCTTCGCGGGCAAGAAGGCCACGCTCCTCGAACTGCAGCACACGATCGACGCCCTGCAGCGGCTTGGGCGGCAGGTGATCCTCGGCTGCGACCGCGAACTCGACGCGCTGCCCGAGTTCGGGGCCGACCTCGTGACGCGCTGCCGTGGCGGCATGACGGCCCGGATTCTGCCGCCCGACTACGACGTGCGCCGCGGCATCGTCACCGCGATCTGCAGCAAGCGTGCACTGGCGGTGCCCGACGACGTGGTCCACTACGTCGCCTCGTCGATGACCCGCCACGCCCGGGAACTCCACGGGGCTGTGAATCGGCTGGAGGCCACGAGCACCATGCTCGGAGTTCCGATCACGCTTGGTATGGCGGAGGAGGCGCTGTCGGATCTCGTGCGATCCAGCGCCCGGAGCGTCCGCCTAGCCGACATCGAGCGGGCCGTCTGCAAGGCGTTCGGGATCGACGGAGGCTGCCTCCAGTCGTCGCGGCGATCGCGGTCCACGAGCCATCCACGGATGCTGGCGATGTTCCTCGCGCGGAAGCACACGCAGGCGGCGCTCGCGGAGATCGGCAGCTTTTTCGGCCGCCGCAGCCACTCCACGGTGATCGCCGCGCAGAAGGCGGTCGACGAGTGGGTGGCCTCGGGCACGCGGATCGTGCTTGCCGATGCGACGTGGGACGTGGACGAGGCGATCCGCCGCGTCGAGGACGTGCTCCGCGCCGGGTGAGCCGTGCCGGTCAGCGGTCGGCCTGACGTTCCTCGAGGCTCGCCTTGTAGCGGACGCTCGACTGCGGACCGCCGAAGCCCACCACGCGACGATCGATCGACGTGCGTCGGTCGAGGATCCGGCCGGCGGCGATATCGAACCTGATGCGGCCGTCCCAGATCCGTTCCAGGAGCCGGGCCTCGAGTCGCGGGTCGTCGATGGGGGTGAGCACGGTGGTGTCGACGGCGATCGTCGCGATGCCGTCGTCGACTTCCTCGAGCCGGTAGCGGAGGCGGGCACGGACGGCCTTGCGGGGGCCATTGGGCACCTCCACCACGATGTCCTGGGGCACCGTCCACTCGGCGCCGACGGCGACGGCCTTCTCCGGCAGGGGCATCACGACGAGGTCGCCGGTCGCCGCCGGCGGGCACGGCCGGAGCTCACGGCGGTCGAGCACGCGGCCGTCGGCCGACACTGTCAGCCGAACCAATGGCACGCCGAGCGAGTGCGGAACCAGTTCGTAGCCCGGGGGCGGCTCCGCGCCGCTGCCGCTGGCCCAACGGATCTCACCGCGATCGCTGGTGCGGGACGTCATGGTGACGTCGTCGACGGAGTGCTCGAGCGTGGCGTTGCCCGCCGCGTCGACGTCGACGACCGTCCATGTCTTGGTCGAGTCGGTCATCGTCTCGACCGTCTGCGTGACGCCGTTCATCGTGGTCTCGGTGAGCGCCCGGTGCTCCACCCGCGTCGGGTACGCCTCTCCCTTGACAAATCGATACCGCATGACCACGTCGGCCGGATCGGCGGCGTGCGCCGTCGCCGCCACGACGGTGAGGATCGCCGCGACCACGCGCCGCCGGGCCGTCGTCGTCACGCGTCACCCCGCGGAGCGGCCTCGGCGGCGCGGAGCCCGCCTCCCCAGGCCAGCTTGTCCCGGAGCGTGCGGTAGTAGCCGTGCCGGCCCGTTTCGACGAGCGTGAATCGCGGCGTGGCCCGCCGGATGCGGATGCGGTCGCCGGGGATCAGCGGAGCCACGACGCGGCCGTCGACGACGCAGGCGGATCCCGCGTTCGGGTGCGGCACCACGATCTCGTAGAGACGTGCCGCCGAGTCGACCACGGGGCGGTTGGTCAGCGTGTGGGGATTGAGGGGCGTGAACACGAACGCATCAAGGTCCTTGCGAAGGATCGGGCCGCCGGCCGAGAGGTTGTAGGCCGTCGAGCCGACCGGTGTCGAGACGATCAGGCCGTCGGCCCGGTAGGTGGTCGCCGGCTCGCCGTCGACCTCGAGCCGGATCTCGATCATCGAGAACGGCGGGCCGGCGAGGAGCGACGTCTCGTTGAGGCCGAGTTCGCGGTGCACCACGGCGTCGCCCCGCAGAACCTCCGTCTCGAACATCAGGTGATCCACCAGCCGGAAGCGGCCGACGGCGATCTCCGCGAGGGCCTCCCCAGCCACCTCCCGTGGCACGTCGGCGAGGAAGCCGAGCCGACCGAGGTTGACGCCGAGAGCGGGCACCTGGTCGTACCCCATCCAGCGGGCGGCCCGCAGGATCGAGCCGTCGCCACCGAGCACCACCACCAGATCGGCCGCGTCGGGACGCCCTGCCGGCTCGGCGTCGGCGGCGAGCAGCAGCCGCACGTCATGACCCGCCCCCGTCAACAACGCCGCGAGCCGGTCGGCCTCGACGACGACATGCGGCAGGCCGCCCGGCCCCACGATCGCCACCGCCAGCCGCCGTGCGGCGACTCCGGGCCTGAGTCCCGACGCAGACATGGACGGACTCCGCGAGGTCAGCGATCCGCCGTGACGTGCTCGGCAACGCCGGTCGGAAGCGGGGCACGTCCCGCGAGCCGGCGGCAGGTGGCCGCGATGCCCGCCGCGTCGAGCCCGAGTTCGGCGAGCAACTCGGCCCGTTCGCCGTGCTCCACGAACCGGTCGGGGAGCCCCAGGCGGACGAGCGGACCGGCGTGGATGCCGGCCTCGTTCACCGCCTCGAGCACCGCGCTGCCGAAGCCCGTCGGCAGCGCGTTCTCCTCGACGGTCACCGTCCACGGTGCAGCCTCGATCCGTTCCACGATCGCCGGATCCAGCGGCTTCACGAATCGGGCGTTGACGACGGCGATCTCGAGACCCTCGCGACGCAGGTCGGCGGCGGCCTTCAGCGCCTCACCCAGCAGCGTGCCACAGGCGACCACGAGCCCGTCGCCCCCCTCGGCCAGCGTCTCCGAACGGCCGAGTTCGATCGGTGCCCGCGTGCCGGCGTGCCGTTCCACGACGGCCTTCGGATAGCGGATCGCCGTCGGGCCGTCGTGGGCGAGCGCCCAGTCGACCATTGCCTCGAGATCGTGCTCGTCGCCCGGGGCTATGACCGCGATCCCGGGGAACAGCCGCATGTAGCCGAGATCGAAGGAACCGTGGTGCGTGGGGCCATCGGGGCCGGTGAGCCCGGAGCGGTCCATCATGAACAGCACCGGCAGGTGCTGGAGGCAGACCTCCTGGAAGACCTGGTCGAACGACCGCTGCAGGAAGGTGCTGTAGATGTCGACGATCGGCCGGCAGCCGGCCTTGGCCTGCCCGGCGGCGAAGGCCACGGCATGCGACTCGCAGATGCCGACGTCGAAGAACCGGTCGGGAAATGCCTCCCGCACCGGCTCGAGCTTGTTGCCCTGGCACATCGCCGCGGTCATCACCGTGACCCGGGGATCGCGTCGCAGCGCGGCGGCAATCGAGGCGGAGGCGACGTCGGTGTAGGCGCGAGACGTCGACTTCTTGATCGACACGATGCAGTCGTCGTCGTCGCACTCGAACGGGGCGGGGGTGTGGAAGAAGACCGGATCGGCCTCGGCCGGCTTGAAACCGTGGCCCTTCTCGGTGAGCACGTGCAGCAGGATCGGCCCCTCCTCGTCCTTGACCAGTTCGAGGTAGCGGATGAGGTTGGGAAGCGAGTGCCCCTCGACCGGGCCGAAGTAGCGGACGCCCAGGGCCTCGAACAGCGCTCCGCCGTGGAGCGTGGTCTTGATCGAGTCCTTCATGTTCACGAGCATGCGCTCGACCGACTCACCCACCATGGGCATGCCCTTGATGAACTCGCCGGTGTGGTGCTTGATCCCCCGGTACCACGGGTTGGTCCGGATGGTGTCGAGATGCTCCGCCAGCGCGCCCACCCGCGGACAGATCGACATCCGGTTGTCGTTGAGGATGATCAGCAGCCGCTTCTTGAGGAACCCGGCGTTGTTGAGGGCCTCGAACACGATGCCCGACGGGAGGGCGCCGTCGCCGATCACGGCCACCGAGTGCCGGTCGGCGGCGCCGCGGAGGTCGTCGCCGCTGGCGAGGCCGAGGGCCGTCGACACGCTGCAGCCGGCGTGGCCGGTCATGAACAGGTCGTAGGGGCTCTCGTCCGGGTTGGGGTAGCCCATCAGGCCGCCCCGCGTGCGGATCGTGCCGAACCGGGCGAAGCGGCCGGTGATCAGCTTGTGCGGATAGATCTGGTGGCCCGTGTCCCAGATCAGCCGATCGCGGCTGAAGTCGAACACGCGGTGCAGGGCGAGGCAGAGCTCGACCACGCCGAGGTTCGACGCGAAGTGCGCGGTGCGGCTCGCCGCAACCTCGCACAGGGCCCGACGCATCTCGACGGCCAGGTCCTCGAGCTGCGGCATCGACAGCCCCTGCAGGTCGCGGGGGGAGAGGATGCTGGGAAGAAGGTCGGCCATGGTGTCGGGGGCTCCGTGCGAACCGGTGGATCCGGGACGTCAATGATCTCGGGCGACGATCCAGTGGGCGAGAGAGGCGAGTTCTGCGGCCGATTCACCCAGGGGTTCGACGGCCGCGGCGGCTTCGATGGCCAGCCGCTGCGCCCGGTCGCGGGCTGCGGCCAGGCCGGCGACCGTCGGATAGGTGAGCTTGCCGCGGGCGGCATCCTTGCCCACACGCTTGCCCATGGCGGCCTCGTCGCCCTCCGCGTCGAGCAGGTCGTCGGCGATCTGGAATGCGAGGCCGAAGGCCCTCCCGAACCGGGCGAGGGCATCGAGCTGCGGGGCGTCGGCGCCGACCGCGAGGCCGCCGAGTTCGAGCGACGCGAGGAACAGCGCCCCCGTCTTGCGTCGATTGATGCGATCCATCCAGGCCACCTGCTCGTCGGCCGACTGCGGCGGTGCGCCGAGCCACCCCCGCTCCGCGGCCAGATCGTCCACCTGGCCGCCGACGAGCGCAGCAGAGCCGCCGGCCCCGGCGAGCACGCCGCAGGCCCGGCCGGCCACGCCCGGAGGCATGCCGCGGGCCAGGATCCCGAAGGCGAGCGGCTGCAGGGCGTCGCCGCAGAGGATGGCGGTGGCCTCGTCGAAGGCGCGATGGCACGTGGGCCGGCCGCGCCGGAGATCGTCGTCGTCCATGGCCGGCAGGTCGTCGTGGACGAGCGAATAGGCGTGGATCACCTCCACGGCCACAGCCGCCGGGACCGCTGCCTCCCAGTGCTGCCGGCGGTCGACGTGGGCTGCGCCGCAGGCCTGCGCAGCCCACAGGGCCAGCGCCGGCCGCAGCCGCTTGCCGGGGGCGAGGACGGCGTAGCGCATCGCCTCGACGAGCCGCGGCGCCGCCTCCGGGGAGCCGGTCAGGGCCCGGTCGAGACGGGGCTCGATGAAGTCGCGGACGCGGCCGAGCGCCGCCTCCACGGAGTCGGCATCGGCGGTCGTCGATGCCGTGGCGGGCCTGCTGGGCACGTGGCAGCCTGCCATGCGAAGCCTTGCAGAGGAGTCCAAACCCGATGGAATGCCGCCTGGTTCCCCAGGCGAAGTGCCGCACGGCCGAAGTGTACCAAAGCCGCCGGCGTTTCCAGCCGCACGAGCACTCGGTCCGGGCTTGCGGAGGCGGTCGCATGCAAGCCCCCGGCGGAAGCCGGGGGACTCCGGGCAGGCAGGCCACCCACGTGCTCCGCATGCTCCGTTCGCCACCCCGCGCTGCGGCCAGCTACGCCGGCTCGGCGTCGTCCATGCCGGGGAGGCTCCGGCCGCGCGCCGCCTTCGCGCGGGTCGCGCGGCCGGCGGGCCGCGCGGCGGCAGGCTGCGTCGACTCTGCGGCCGCGCCGGACTCGCCGCCGCCGTCGGGCGGCGTCGCGTCCTCGAGCACCGGCCGCCCCTCCTCATCGATGCGCACGAGCACCTTCACCCGCTCCTCGGCCACCGCGAGTTCCTCGTGGAGCCGTTTGAGGATCCCCACGCCGCGCTCGTAGGCGGCGATCGACTCGGTGAGTCCGAGGCTGCCCGACTCCAGCGCCGCCACCAGGGCGGCGAGCCGCTCGAGCGCGGCCTCGAACGACTC
>JBJTRH010000021.1:0-4016 GCA_046076065.1 Planctomycetaceae bacterium
AACCAAGGCATGTACGAGGAGACTGGCGATGGCGCTGATGCCCAAGAGGGTCAAGCACCGAAAAAGCCAAAGAGGTCGTATAAGAGGTGACGCCTCCCGCGGGAATCGCGTCGTCTTCGGCGACTTCGGTCTTCAGGCCGAGCAGCCGGGATGGCTCCCCGCGGCGACCATCGAGGCCGGCCGCATCGCGGCGCAGCAGTATCTGCGCACCGAGGGGCGGTTGTATGTTCGGGTGTTTCCGCACAAGTCGGTGACGTCGATCCCGCTCGAGACCCGAATGGGTAAGGGCAAGGGAGAGCCGGAGTATTGGGCCGCGGTGATCAAGCCAGGCGCGATTCTGTACGAGATCGGCGGTGTGACGGAAGACGCTGCCCGGCTCTGCCTGGCGCGGCTGGCGCACAAGATGCCGATCCGTGTCCGGTTCGTGAAGCGACGGGTGATGTAAGGAACATACAGATGACCAAGGCGAAGGAACTGCGGGACATGGCTGACGAGCAGATTCGGCTCGTCTGGAAGGACGCGGCGGAGAGCCTTTTCCGCCTGCGCATCCAGTCGCAGACGGAGAAGCTCGCGGCCCCCACGGAGGTCAAGAAGCATCGGCGGACGATCGCCCGTTGCCAGACGATCCTTTCGCAGCGCGGCGTGCTGGCTCCCGCGGCGCCCGCGAGCGAGGATTCGGCCGGGCAGGCCGACGCCGCGCCGCGGCACGAGAAGCATGCTCAGAAGCACAAGGCCTCCGGTCGCGCGAAGGTGCGGTCTGAGACCAAGGGCCGCGTGGGCACGCGTCGCGAGTTCAAGAAGCGGACGCAGAGCGGCAACTGACGCACCATCAGATCACCATTCAGTTTAGTTTCAGGAACGAGTTCATGCCGAAGCGAGTCGAGACGGGAACCGTGACGAGCGACGCCGCGAGCAAGACGCGGCGGGTCGAGATTCCGCGCGTCGTCCGGCATCCGAAATACGGTCGGATCCTGCACCGCCGGACCGTGTGTCATGTGCACGACGAGAACGACGAGTCGCACATCGGCGACCTGGTCGAGATCGTTGAGTGCCGGCCGCGGAGCAGGCTGAAGCGGTGGGAACTCGTCAAGGTCGTGAAGAAGAGCACGGCCGTCGATGTGGCATCGCTGCGGAGCGGGGCCCGGGCCACCAGGCTCAAGGAGACGGCGGCCAAGGCTGAGGCAGCCGCCGCGACGGGTAGCGACGACGCGACGGAAGGACGGGCGACATGATTCAGATGCAGACGCGACTCAACGTCGCGGACAACACTGGCGCCAAGGAAGTGATGTGCTTCAAGGTGCTCGGCGGCAGCCGTAAGCGGACCGCCGGCCTTGGCGACATCATCGTGTGCAGCGTGAAGAGCGTGATCCCCGGCAGCGACGTCAAGAAGAAGGCGGTCGTCAAGGCGGTCATCGTTCGCGTCAAGAAGCCCACCCGTCGTGAGGATGGCAGCTACGTGCGGTTCGATTCGAACGCGTGCGTGATCATCGACAACGAGAAGAACCCCAAGGGCACCCGCATCTTCGGCGCGGTGGCCCGCGAACTTCGTGACCGCAACTTCATGAAGATCGTCAGCCTGGCGAGCGAGGTGGTGTGATGCTGATCCGATCGGGCGACATGGTCGAGGTGCGAACCGGCAACTCCAAGGGCACGCGGGCGAAGGTCCTGCAGGTGCTCCCGGAGAAGGACGGCCGCCGCCGGGTGGTGGTGGAGGGTGTCAACCGGGTGTACCGGCACATCCGCCGCAGCCAGAAGAATCCGCAGGGCGGCCGGCTCAGCAAGGAGATGCCGATCGACGCGTCGAACGTGCTGGTCGTGTGCACGTCGTGCGGTAAGGCATCCCGCCTGGGTGCCAAGATCACCGCGGATGGCGGGAAGGTCCGGGTGTGCCGCTCGTGCGGTGCCGACCTGGGCGCACTCCGTCGGCCCCGGGCCACCAAGGCATAACCAGCGACGCGGGCGACCCCGCGACAACCCAACCGACTGACCGAGGATTTGGACGATGGCAAAGAAAACGAAGGCGACCAACGATGCTGCGGCGGAACCGGCGGGCACGCCGCGGATGCTCGAGCATTACGTGAGCACGGTGCGGCCTGAACTGGCGAAGGCCCTCGGCACGAACAATCCGCATGCGATCCCACGGCTCGAGAAGATCGTCGTGAACATGGGCGTCGGCGTGGCCGTGACGGAGAAGAAGTACATGGAGGAGGCGCTCGGAGCACTCGCCCAGATCACGGGGCAGAAGCCGATCGCGACCCTGTCGAAGGCGGCCGTCGCCGGCTTCAAACTCCGCGAGAACCTGCCGATCGGCTGCAAGGTCACCCTTCGGGGTCGCCGGATGTACGAGTTCCTCGACCGCCTGGTGTCGGTCGCGCTTCCGCGGGTTCGCGATTTCCGCGGCCTCTCGAGCACCGCCTTCGATGGCCACGGGAACTACAGCCTCGGTCTCTCGGAGCAGATGGTGTTTCCCGAGATCAACCCCGACAAGTACACGCGTCCCCAGGGCATGAACATCACCTTCGTCACGACTGCCCGCAGCGACGACGACGCCAGGCGATTTCTCGTCGCGATGGGCATGCCCCTCAAAAAGGAAGGGGATGCCGCGGCATAGCGGCCCCAGTTGTTCCTCTCGGCTCCAGCACACCCTCTCATCGGCATCGGATCAGCAGCACGGACTGAAGAACCATGGCAAGCAAATCAAAAATCGCGTCGGCAAAGCGGAAGCCCAAGTACTCCACCCGGGTCGTTCGCCGCTGCATGCTCTGCGGTCGGCCGCGGGCGGTGTATCGCAAGTTCGGCACGTGCCGAATCTGCTTCCGGAAGCTCGCCGATCAGGGCTGCATTCCGGGCGTGAAGAAGGCGAGTTGGTGACGGGCGGCGACGCCCGCGAGGACCGAGACAGCGCATCACTCAGACGAGCGAGATTTCAGAGAAGGGCCCATTCGACATGATGACCGACCCCATCGCCGACATGCTGACCCGCATTCGCAACGCGGTGCGCGTCGAACGCGCCACCGTGGAGGTGCCGAGTTCGAAGGTGAAGCGTGGGCTGGCGGAAGTTCTCAAGCGAGAAGGCTTCATCTGGGACTGGCGTGAGGTGGAGTCCGATCCCGTGCCGCGGCTGCAGTTGGAGTTGAAGTATGGCCCGAACGGTGAGCGGCTGATTCGGCACATCCGCCGCGTGAGTTCGCCTGGCCGACGGGTCTACAGCCGGTCGGCCCGGCTGCGGCCCGTGCTCGGCGGGCTGGGCATCTCGATCCTCTCGACGTCGAGCGGCGTGGTCAGCGACCGCGAAGCTCGGCAGAAGAAGCTCGGCGGCGAAGTTCTCTGTGAGCTCTGGTAGTCGGAAAGGTCAGGCAGGCGATGTCCCGCATCGGTAAGGCTCTCGTGTCGATCCCCAAGGGCGTGAAGGCGTCGGTCTCGGGCCGCACCCTCGTCGTCGAAGGGCCGCTCGGCAAGCTCGAACACACGCTTCATCCGGCCGTGTCGGTGGCGATCGATGCGTCCGCCGGCACGCTGCAGGTGAATCGCGACGGCGACGCGCGGATCGCGCGGTCTGTTCATGGACTGACTCGGGCCCTCGCCGCCAACATGGTGGAGGGGGTATCGAAGGGCTTCGAGAAGAAGCTCGAGATCGTCGGCGTGGGGTATCTCGCGGCGATCCAGAAGAATCTTCTCCAGCTCCGCGTCGGATTCGCCAACGAGCTGCAGGTCGAGATTCCGGCCGGCCTTCAGGTCGCCTGTCCCGACCAGACGCACATCACGATCAAGGGCATCGACAAGCAGCTCGTCGGGCAGTTTGCCGCCGAGGTGCGTTCGTTGCGGAAGCCGGAGCCCTACAAGGGCAAGGGCATCCGCTACGAGAACGAGCAGGTCCGCCGCAAGGCCGGCAAGGCGGTCACCAAGTAAGGGCACCATCCTCTCCCGGTCCTACACTCTGGCCTGCAATGACGACAGAAACAAGGCGAGTCTCCATATCCATGGGTCACGACCACAGGACAAAAGAGAAAACATAC
>JBJTRH010000022.1:0-7304 GCA_046076065.1 Planctomycetaceae bacterium
TGTCGAGGTAGCCGCCGGTTGGACGGCGGTAGGGCCGACAACCAGATCGTTTGGCCGAGCTGGTTTTCTCGACCACGAGGTGAAGCGTGCCGCGCTACACACGCCGCCGGACCATCGCCTCGATCCGGCTCTCGAACGCGGCCAGCGTGTCGCGGCCGCGGATCGACACCTTGAGTTGCCGACCGTTCACGCCGCGAATCTCGACACGGCACCCGCCGTCGGAGTCCGCTGCGTTCCCGACCCCGCAGCCCGTCATGCTCAGGGCCATGGCTCCGCTCGCAACGCGATTACTTCGTCTCGGCCGGAGCCGCAGCCGGCTCGGCAGGCGGGCTGGGCGGCGTTGCGACCGGGGCCGTCGGCCCAGAAGTCGACCCGGAAGCCGGGGCGGTGCTCGCGGCAGCACCCTGGCCGGCGGCATCGCCGGATGGACTGTCGGCAGCAGGCGTCCGCGACGGCACGGCCTGCCCGGCCGAGCCACCCAGCGTGGGACTAAAGAGCGACTCGCTGCGGCCCAGCATGTTCAGGGCGAGGATGCACAGCAGAATCCAGCAGGCCGCCACCACCACGGTGATCTTCGTGAACACGTCGCCAGCCTTGGTCCCAAAGGCGCTCTGTCCCCCGGCACCGCCGAACGCGCCGGCCAGGCCGCCGCCTCGCCCGCGCTGGATCAGCACGAGCGCGATCAGGAACAAGGCCGCGAAGACGAGCAGAAAGCCGAAGCCGAACCGGACGAGCGTGGACATGGACGAAGCGAGCTCCGCAAAACGAGCGCGAGGGGCCTATTGGTCGGGGCAAGCGTAGCCCAAGGTCCGGCGGCGGGCTACCCCGACCGGGTTTTGGACGGCCGCGCTGGGCGGCCGTCAGCGGCCGAACGCCGCGGCGATTCCCAGGAAGTCGTCCGCTTTGAGGCTTGCCCCGCCCACCAGAGCGCCGTCGATGTCGGGCTGGGCAGCCAGCTCCGCCGCGTTGTCGGGCTTCACGCTGCCGCCGTACTGGATTCGAACGGTTTCTGCCACCGCCGGCGACGTGAGCGAGGCCAGCACGCCGCGGATCGCCGCGTGGACATCCTGGGCCTGCTGCGGCGTGGCCACCTTGCCCGTCCCGATCGCCCAGACCGGCTCGTAGGCGATCACGAGTCTCGCAACGTCCTCGGCAGACAGGCCCGCGAGCGATCCACGCACCTGGCCGGCCACCACGCTCTCCGTCCGTCCGGCCTCGCGTTCCTCGAGCGTCTCACCCACGCACACGATCGGGGTGAGTCCATTCGCGAGGGCGGCCTTGGCCTTGGCATTCACGATCGCGTCGGACTCGCCGAACAGCGTCCGCCGCTCGGAGTGGCCCACGATCACATATCGGCAGCCCAGGTCGACGAGCATCGGAGCCGCGATCTCGCCCGTGAAGGCACCGCTCGCCTTGTCGTGGACGGTCTGGCCACCGACGGCCACGGGCGAGCCAGCCACCGCGGCAGCCACCCCGTCGAGATAGACCGCAGGCGGACAGAGCACCAGTTCCGCGGCACCTGCCTCGGCCGCCCGACGGACCACGGCCTCCGTGAGCCCGCGGGCCTGGCCGCGATCGAGGTTCATCTTCCAATTGCCGGCAACGATCTTCCTGCGGGGCGACGACATGCAGACTCCCAGGGACGCGGGTGACGGGGATCGGAGTGAGGCACCGCCGGGCCAATCCATTCACCACCGGCGAACGGTCGTCCCGGCGACCGTACGGGACCGTACCCCACGGCCGGCGTCGCGAAAAGACCCTTGCCGGGCACTCGGGATGGAGCCCGGGCGGCGGCCCACGACGCCCGCATCCCCGATATGGTGAGACGTCCAGGGGTCCAACGCCGCCCGCGAGACGCTGGCGAATGGTGATATGAGGCAATTTTTTGAGTCTCGTATGACTTTTTTCCAGGGCAACGACGCCTTTGGCACACGGCGTGCAATGTCTTGCCCCCAGCCGCGGGGTGTTCGATGGCGTACATCGGCGCCGCGCGGCGGTTCAGGGATCTGAATCAACGACAGGCTTCCACTGCCTCGAAGGGATGGCCGCGTTTTCACGGCCTTTTTTTGAGGTTTTTCGCGCGTGCGGCCCCCGCATGTCGGGAAGAACGTCGGGATTCTCGAACCTTGGATGCACCCCTGGAGTTGGTTGCGCACCCGGGCACCACATCAAGCGTTTTTTTGAGTTTGTTCGTCCATCCGGCCTGTCGTGTCATGGTTCCACGTCCACCTACCCCCGTTGCCGCGAAAAACCTGTTTCATGCCGGTTTTTCTTGGTCGTTTGCCGCCCAACCGCGGGAGGAGCGAGGGCGGCAGCGCGGATGGCCACAACGGCGGGCCCCGTTCGGTCGGCACGGCTCTCACCAATCTGGTGAGGGGCTCACCACATCGGTGAATCACCAAGGTGGTGAGAGCCCTCACCGACCTGGTGATCGGGCGCTGAGGGCCTGCCGAGCCCATTTTTTCCCGCATCGGAATCGTCATTTTCCTCTCCTCGTTCCTGAAAGGACTCCGCGATGAAGTCGTCCGCCTCGTTCCGTTCCGTCGCCATTCGGGTCACCGGCGTCTGTGCCGCCCTAGCGATCTCGTTCCTCGCCGGCTCGGCGAGGGCAGAGGCGTTGTCTCAGCACCTCCTCGCGTCGGGCCCGCAGGGTGCGGCGGGTTCGTCCCTGTCCGGTCTCGATTCCGCCACGCCTTCCATGGCATCCGCCAGCGCGCCGGTGTCGGCTGCTGCCCGGGCTGTGCTGCAGGCTCCGGCCTATCAGGGCTACGCCGCCGCCCCGGCGAAGACCGTCTTCTCGGAGTCCATCCTCGTGAACCCCAGCTTCACGATGACGCTCTCGCTCGCCAAACCGGCCGGCCAGAGCCAACTGACGGGAGTCGTTCGCACCAAGCTCCTGCAGTAACCCGACGCGGAGCCCGCTCCGCCCCCACCGCTGTTCGTTTGTGATCGTGTCCCTTCAACCCTTCCATTCCCCGGTCGTCAGGATCAGTCGTTCGATTCCTGGCAGCCACGACCTGAAAAGGACCATGCCATGACGTTTTCCGATTCCGTCCGCTCGCGGGCGATCCGCATCACCGGTGCCGCAGCAGCGCTCGCCGTTTCGTTTCTCGCGTCGGCGACCCGTGCCGACATCGTCACCCAGAGTTCGCTCCCGGATGTGGTCCTCGTGGCCGGCACGTCGAGCGGCTCGCAAGCGTTCGCCGACATCGGCACGCCCACGACCGACAGCGGCAACATCAACACGGGAACCTCGTTCACGATCGGCAACATGATTTCAACCGGCGCGAGCCTCGGGTACTTCGCGGGGCTGTCCACCCAGATTCTGGGACCCGTGACGTTCAGCACCGCGAGCGGTACGAGCCTCTCGTTCGGCAACGCCACCCTCGGCACGTTTACCTCCACCTCGATCACCGAGCAGACGAACGCGTCAGGGGAGCGCAGCTTCTACGTGCTCGGCAGTTTCTCGGCCGGCACGTTCAACCCCGCACTCTCGCCGAATCCCGCCCCGGCGAGCCTGATCCTCGGATTCACCCAGAGCCCTGCTGGCACGGGGGCGATCTCCGACTCCGCCACGCTCTCGATCCCGCCGGCGGCCGTGCCGGAGCCCTCGACGATCGTTCTGGCGACCGTGGGCATCGCGGCCGCCGTCGCCACGCACAGGGTGCGGCGGCGCGGCTCCGTCCGTACGGCCGGCTCCACGCAGGACCGCGGCTAAAGCATCAGCCTCCGCCCGCTCGGCGGACGAACGACCCATCGAGCGGCGATATGCCGGGGGAATGGTTGGTCGGTTGATGGTTGATCACGAACGAAGGCCGCGGTGGCAGGTGCCACCGCGGCTTTTTTCGTGTCCGAGTTGCCGAAACCTTGTTCCCGGGATTATGGCGGGCTAGTCTCCGGTCTGTCGTGCACCCGGATGATCATGGCTTTTCAGCTACCCGAGAAACGCCGCCGTCGTGTGCGACACAAGGTCGACGGCCGGGGTCGCGGCGCTGTCCCGCGGCCACTCGGGCCGGAGCACCTCGAAGTCCGCCATGCCCTGGCGGCAGTGGCCTTTTCGGGCACGTCCTACAGCCAGACTTTCGACACCCTCGGGACGTCGGCAACGACGTGGGCCAACGACGCGACGCTGGCGGCGTGGAGCCTGTTCGACTCAACCGGTGCGGCCAAGACCTCCATTCTGGTCGGCGATGGGTCCGTCGGCACCGGGTCGTTCTACAACTTCGGGGTGACTTCGGGGGCGGACCGGGCGCTCGGGGCGGTGGCGTCGGGGGGCACCACCTTTGGCTCGCCGTCGGTGGGTGGCGTGGCAGGATGGATGGCGGTCGCGGTGACCAACGCCACCGGCGTGCCGCAGCCGTCGTTCATCGTGCGGTATGACGGTGAGCAGTGGCGCAACGGCGGGGCGGGCACCGCCCAGAAGCTCGCCGTCGAGTACGGATACGGCGCGACGTTCGCCAGCGTTACGACGTGGGTGTCGGCCGGGGCGTCGTTCGAGTTCACGTCGCCGCAGACGGCTGCCACGGCGACGTCTCTCGACGGGAATCAAGCCGCCAACCGCGTCGCCGCGATCGGCGGCACGATCACGCCTGCCGCGGCGTGGGCGGCGGGCGCCACGCTCTGGATCCGCTGGGGCGACGTCAACGACGCCGGGAACGATCATGGTCTCGCCATCGACAACGTGTCGTTCAGACTGCCAACCACCGTGGTCAGCCCCCCTTCCGCGCCGGCGATCACCGGCATCACCGCCGGCGACGGCCGTCTGACAGTCGCATTCACGGCGCCCGCATCCGATGGGGGAGGGCCGATCTCGGGATACCAGTATTCACTCGACGACGGGGCCACCTGGGTGACGCCCACGCCCGCCGTCACGTCGAGCCCGCTGGTGATCAACGGCCTCGTCAACGGCAGCCAGTATTCGGTGCGGCTGCGGGGCGTGAACTCGGCTGGTCCCGGGGCGTCGTCTGCCATGCTCGCGGGTCGTCCGGTCGGCATCGGCACGCTGCGGATCGTGAACTACAACATCACCGCCGCTGACCAGCTTCCCAGGGCGGGGCTTTCCACGCTCGTGCAGGCCATGGCCACCGAAACGGTCAACGGCCTGGCCGATCAGGTCGACCTGCTGACGATCCAGGAGGTGCAGTCGCAGGCTGTGACGTCGGCGAACGTCGCTGCCACGCTCAACGCGATCTACGGCGCCGGAACCTACTCCCACGGCTCGCTCAACGCCGCGACGACCGGTGCGGGCACCCAGGGGGTCGTGTACAACACCGCCGCCCTGCGGTTGCTCGAGGAGCGGGCGATCGGCACCGCGTCGAGCAGCGGCGGTCCGCGGCAGACCATTCGCTATCGCTTCCAGCCCAAGGATGGCGACGCGGCGAGTATTTTTTACGTCTACAACAGCCACCTCAAGTCACTCGACACGGCGACCGACGCCGGGCGTCGCGACGTCGAAGTGACCGCCATCCGGACGGACGCCGATGCCCTGCCCGAGGGCACGAACATCCTCTACGTGGGTGACTTCAACCTCTACCGCAGCTCGGAGCCCGCCTACCAGCGGTTCCTGTCAGCGGGTCCCGGCCAGGC
The DNA here is from genome assembly GCA_046076065.1 of Planctomycetaceae bacterium. Taxonomy (GTDB): domain Bacteria; phylum Planctomycetota; class Planctomycetia; order Pirellulales; family UBA1268; genus QWPN01. The sequence continues at coordinate 5,587 of JBJTRH010000022.1, forward strand.
GTTCGATCCGATGTCGCGGCCGGGCGACTGGCACTCCAACGCGGCCTTCGTCGACACCTTCACGCAGGCACCGCTCGTCACGCCCCCCGCAGGCATGACCGGCGGCGGCCTCGACGACCGGTTCGACTTTCAGATCGTTTCCGGGGAGGTGATCGCCCCAGGCGGCTTCACATACGTCGCCGGCAGCTACCACACCTTCGGCAACAACGGCAGCGTGCCGCGAAACGGGAACATCAACGACCCGCGGAGCACCGCTCTCTCGGGGCTCGCCAACCGGATCGACGTGCTGGCCGCGCTGACGACCTTCTCCGACCATCTCCCGGTGGTGGCCGACTACACCTACGAGACCATCACCGCGGTGCCCTCCGCGCTTTCGGTCACGCCAGGCACGCTTGCCGGGCCGCTCTCGACCACGGCCGGCACGGCCTCTGCACCGGCCACCTTCTCGGTCGGCGGAACCGGACTGACCGGTGACGTGACAGTGACCGCGCCGACCGGCCTCGAGGTGTCGACGGTAGCCGGGTCCGGCTACGCATCCAGCATCTCCATCACGCCGGTGGCGGGGGCGATCCCGGCCACCACGATCTACGCGAGGCTGTCCGCCAGCACACCGGTCGGGGCGTACGACGCGAGGACGATCGTCGTGTCGGGGGGCGGCGCGGCACAGAAGACGGTTTCGACCACTTCCTCCGGCAACGCCGTCGCCGCGGCGACCGGCGACCTGTTCTTCAGCGAGGTCGTCGAGGGCACCGCCAACAACAAATACCTGGAGATCTTCAACGGCGGCTCGTCCGCCGCGAACCTCGCCGATTACCAGGTGCGGCTGTTCGCGAACGGAGCGGCGACACCCTCCCAGACCCAGTCGCTGGGATCGCTGGCCGGAGGGCCATCGACCCTTGCGCCGGGCGCGACGCTCGTGCTCGCCGGGACGTCGGCGGCGCTCGTCCTCCCGGCGGGCGTGGCGTCCTACCCCAGCGGAGCGGTCGCCTTCAACGGCGACGACGCCGTGGCGCTCTGGAGGGTCTCGACGGCCGCCTACGTCGACATCTTCGGCGTGATCGGCAGCGACCCGGGCACGGCCTGGACGGACGGCAGCGTGACCACGCTCAACAGCACGCTCCGCCGCGCGACATCGGTCACGGCGGGGGTGACGACGAATCCGACGACGTTCTCGACGCTCGCCTCGGGGTGGGTGATGTTCCCGGTCGACACCGTGGCGGGACTCGGCAGCCACGCCGACGTGATCACCGTGGCCGCCGGGCAGACGCTCGTCGAGGCAACTCCTCGCTCGGGCGCCACGGCCATCGTGAAGCAGGGCCCGGGCACGCTCGTGCTCGGGTCCGCCAACTCGCACACAGGCGGCGTCGCCGTGCAGGCGGGCACGCTTGTCGCCAGAAACGTCGGGGCCCTCGGTGCTGGGCCCGTGTCGGTGGCGGTCGGTGCGGTGCTGATACTCGACGTCGGTGCGGCGGGCATGACCGCCGGATCGCTGACGGCCAACGGGCTCGTCGACATCGCAGCCAGCGCGTTCACGGTGTCGACCCGTCTGGATGTCAACGCGGCCCTCGCCTTGCTGGCCGCCGCGAGGGGCGATGGCTCGTGGACCGGATCCTCTGGCATCGGCTCGTCGGCAGCCCGAACCGCCGCCGCCACCGGCATGCCACGCGGGGTCGGCTGGGTCGACAACTGCGACGGCTCGTTCACGTTCGCGTTTTCCG
>JBJTRH010000023.1:0-7878 GCA_046076065.1 Planctomycetaceae bacterium
CGTCCGTCGGCCTCGTGCTCGCGCCGCAGTCGGCGGCGCTGAACCACGTGTCCGCGGAATGTGGCTGCGGTGCGGCCCCCGCCGCGCCCGCCGCCGTGCCCACCCAGACCTACCGCCTCGATTACCAGACCGTGTACGACGAGCGGCAGGTGACGGCCGAGCGCGTGTCGTATGAAACCGTCTACGACACGAAGACCTACACCGTGCAGAAGCCCGTCTGGGAGACTCAGACGCAGGAGCGTCGCAGCACCGTGCAGAAGCCGGTCTGGGAGACGCAGACCCGCGAGGAGCGGTTCACGGTCATGAAGCCGGTCTACGAGACCGTGGTCGAGGACCGCAGCTACGACGTCACCCGCGACGTGGTCGAGACGGCCACCCGCGAGGAGCAGTACACGGTGATGAAGCCGGTCTACGAGACCGTGATGCAGCAGCAGGTGCAGGTGGTCCGCAAGCCGGTCTACGAGACCAGCGAGCGGGAGCAGGCCTACACCGTCGCCGAACCGGTCACGCAGATGCGGACCGCCTACTCGGTCGGCAGTCAGCCCGTCGACACCGTCACGCCGATGGTCACGCCGGGCGCGACGGGCCTCGGCTGGGCGCCGGGCGGCTGGGTGATCGATCCCACCACGGGCCTCGCCGTCTGGCAGCGCGGCGGCTACCAGTGGGTGATGACGCCCGGCACGGTGGTCAACCAGGTCAATCGCGTCTACCAGCCGACCTACACGCCGGTGCAGGTGCCCGAGACCACCTACGTGAACCGCGTGGTCACGCAGAAGGTGCCCGTGCAGACCGTCCGGTACGTCGACGAGCAGGTGGTCACCCAGGTGCCGGTGCAGACGATGAAGATGGTCGCCGAGACGGCCGTCCGCCAGGTGCCGGTGCAGACCGTCCGCAAGGTGGTGGAGCGGGTCGACAACAAGGTGCCCGTGCAGGTCTGCAAGATGGTTCCCGAGGAGCAGGTCCGCCAGGTGGCGTTCCAGGTGTGCAAGATGGTCACCGAGGAGAAGGTCGAGCCGGTGCAGGTGCAGGTGATGAAATACGTCACCGAGCAGCGGACGATGCAGGTGCCGCGGGTCGTCGAAAAGAAGACACCCTACACCTACACCGTGCGGATGCCGCGGACGGTGGTCACGAAGGTGCCGCTCGATCCGTGCGGCAACCCGCTGCCCGCGTCGGCTGCGGCCCCGGCGGCCGTCGCTCCTCCCGCCCTGTCGGCCGCCCCGACGATCGAGCAGGTGCCCGCTCCCGCCGCTGCGGCACGGCCCGAGGCACCGGCCACGTCGGCTCCACTGAAGACCTTCAGCGACAAGCCCGCCGATGCTCCCGCTCCGGTCGGCGACGGCTGGACGGCGTCGAGCCTGCAGCAGGCGGCGCCGACCCCGGCCACCGATTCGCTGCCCAGGATCGCAGAGAAGCCGGCGCTCGAGCCGACTCCGACCCCGGCCACCGAGTCCGTCCCCACCGTCGCTCCGGCCGGCCCCGCCGTGGAGCCGGCGCCGCCGGCCCACGATCCCCGCGACGTGCCCGCCGCCCGGACGACCGGCGCCGGCCTTCTGAAGCCGCTCGTGACGCCCGGCCACACGACCTGATCGGCTGCCGCCGGCAGCGTCAAACCCCTGCGGCCCGGTTTTGCCCGTGAAAACCGCCCTGACGTCGGCCTCCGCGGCCTGCTAGAACCCCCGCCCTGCGACCCCACTGGTCTCAGACCATCGTGTCGACACGTGGGCCGTTCGGAACCGTCGCGGGGACGAAGCAATGTCGCTGGTGCTGCAGATCGTCGGCTGGTTCGTGGCGATGGTCGTCCTGATGTCGATCATCGAGCATCAGGTGCATTCCCGGCTGATGCACAAGATGCCACGGTACCTCCCGTTCCGTAACCTCAAGGGGCGGAAGCGGATGTTCACGAGCCACGCGGTGGAGCACCACCGCCAGTATCGCCAGCACTTCCACGACGAACCGGTGCCCCGTGGCGAGGATCGCGGGATCCGCCTGAACATCGTCGAGGGGCTCGTCGAGTGCCTGCCGGTCCCCCTCGTGCTCGTCGGGATCTCATACGCCACCGGCATGACGTTCCCGCTGATCGGTGCGGCCATCTTTCCGATGGTCGTCGCCCTGCACCACCTGATCTGGAACCAGGTGCACCTGGAGATGCACAAGCCGGAGAACCGGTTCTTCTCGCAGTGGGCGATCTACAAGTTCATGGCCCGGCACCACTTTCTCCACCACCGCCATCCCGACAAGAACTTCAACGTGGCGTTTCCGATCGGCGACTGGATCTTCGGGACCGTGGCGAAGGCCGACGACAACGACGAGCAGACCATGCAGCAGGATCGGATCGCCGCGTAGCCGCGACGGGCGGCTCTTTTATGCAGCCGGGGCTCCGCCCCCTTTCTCTCGACCGCATGCCCGCGGTACATTCCCGCGATCCTCAGCAGGACACGCGGATGCCACCCGAGGTCAGGGACGACGACGCGCCGCCGGCGGAAGGCACGGCCGCACCGCGCCGCCGCGGGCCGCGGCAGCCGCTGCTCCTCGACGAACCCGCCGAAAGCCTGCCCGGGATTCACCGGCTCTACACCGCCGCGATCATGGCCGACGTGCTCGCGGTGCCCCCGGCAGCCATCCGGCACTGGTGCCGCGGCGGACTGCTGACGCCAGCACACGTCGCCGGCTCGGTCGAGTGGTTCGACTTCCAGCAGCTCGTCGTCGGCCGACACCTGGCCCGCCTGCTCGGCGGCGGACTGTCGCTGCGGGAGATCGACGCCACCCTCCGCGACCTCGCCCCAGGCGGTGGTCCGGCCGCCGCCGAGGTGGCCGGCCGGGTGCGGCTCGACGGCCGCCGCATCAGCGTCGACGAGGGGGGCCGACTCCTGGCACCGGGTCGGCAGCTGCAGCTGGGGTTCTACACGGCCTCGCTCGCCGAGCCCGACGAGTCCGCCGCCGGCCCCGCGACCGTCGGCATCCGACCGGAGCCGGCGATGCCCGCCCCGCCGTCGGCCGCAGGTGAGCTGCCCTCCCCGGGCACCGACGCGGCGGAGATCCTCGACCTGGCCGACGACCTCGAGGCGGCCGGCGAGTTCGTCGAGGCGGCGGAGGCCCTGCGGGCGGTGCTCCAGGCGCAGGGGCCCTCGGCCCGCGTGGTCTTCATGCTCGCCGAGCTGCTCTACCGCGCCGGCGACCTGACCGCGGCCCGGGAGCGCTACTACTCGGCGATCGAGCTCGATCCCGACCACCTCCAGGCGCGGGCGAGCCTGGGCTGCGTGCTCGCGGAACTCGGCGAGCACGACCTCGCGGTCGCGGCGCTCGAGGGCGTGCTCCGCCAGGAGCCCGACTACGCCGACGGCCACTGGCACATCGCGGGCGTGCTCCGCGACATGGGCCTCGCGGGCGACGCCGACCACCACCTCCGGCGGTTCCTCGACCTCGCTCCGGAAAGCCCCTGGGCGGCGCTGGCCCGCGCCCGCCTGGGAGTCACCGAATAGTCATCGGGCAGATCCTCGCCCAGCGCGGGCCTGAACGTCGCGACGGTCAGTACGCGCCCCAGGGGCCGCGGACGGCGTTCACGCCAAACTGCACGGTGTCGCTCGGCTGGTTGGGCGTGGGCAGGAAGCCACCGCCGCCGCTGCCCGCCACCGCGCCGGGGCCCGGATACGGCCGGCGAAACTGATGGTAGATCGGCGCCACGCGGCTGCTCGGCACGCCCCACGAGTACTGCGTCATGAACTCGCTCGTCGGCGGCACGACCAGCGCGATGGGCCGGCCCTCGGCCGGGTCGTACCAGGCGCTGTGCCAACTCTTGCCCTGGGCGCGGAGGAAGTAGCGCTTCTCCCACGCGTTGTACTTGCAGTGCTCGTGCAGGCCGCCCGTCATGCCATAGCCGCAGGGGCCGCCCACCGGCGAGCCGCAGGCGTTGCAGTGGCCACAGTGGCCGCAATGCTTGCCGCACAGGCCATGGCCGCAGTGTCCGTGGGCGCAGGGGCCGCGGCCGCAGTGCCCGCTCCGGCAGGGCCCGCAGCCCGCCGGGCCACACTGGCCCGACGCACATCCGCCGCCGGCGCACCCCGGGGCCTGGGCGAAGTGATCACCCGCGATCGCGAGGCGAAGGCCGGCGGTGCCGAGGGCCACGAGGCCGGCGGCGACGATGGCCGTGAAGGCGCGACGATGCATGGTCGATGGGTCTCCCGGAATCAGTACCAGTAGGCGTGCACGTCGGTCCGCATGCCCGTCACACCGGCGGGGCGGATGTAGCGGCGGCGATGCTTGTAGAGAAACTCGTGCGGCATGAAGGGCGGGTAGGTGTTCCACGTATGGCCCACCCGCGGCGGCACGGGCCGCGGCGACACGTAGAGCTGCGCGCCCATGCCGGGATACCCGCCGGCCGGGACCGGCGGCACGTAGAAGTTGTAGAACACGTCGGGCGTGGGGCCTTCGACCCCGCCGTCGATCGGGATGGCCCGTGCCGACGTCGCAGCGGTCATCTCGGCCACGAGCAGCGCGACGAGCAGCCAGAGCCGGGACACGCGGACATGCGCCATCGAAGCACCTCGTGGTCGGAGCCAGTGATTGCCGGGGCCACCCCGACACCCGGAACTTCGGCCGGGACGCGTCCTGCGCATCACTCCGCCGATGCCACGGATGCCGGTTCTGCCTGACAGGCACACCTTCCGCAGTCGCCGCGGGAAAACGCCGGCGGCCCGAAAGTCGCCGCGACCCGCAAACCCGGCCCCTCTTGCCAAGCCTGCCACCCGGGATCACAGTCTGAGGGCCGCGACCCCCGGAACTCCCATGGCCAAGACCCTGAAACGCCCGTCGAAAAAAGCCTCCCCCGCCGCGACCGCGGCCGAGCAGGCGGCGCCAGCGGCGACCGGAGCAGACCGGCCGCAGGCCAAGCCGGCCACCAAGCGGCGGGCCACGGCCCAGGCACTCGCCGCCGGGCAGCGCGACATCTCGGTGAGCGAGTTCTTCGCCAAGAACCGCCACCTGCTCGGCTTCGACTCGCCCCGCAAGGCGCTGCTCACGAGCGTGAAGGAGGCGGTCGACAACTCGCTCGACGCCTGCGAGGAGGCCGGCATCCTGCCCGAGATCTGGGTGCGGATCGAGCAGGTCGGCGACAGCGGCTCGCGATTCCGGATGAGCGTGCAGGACAACGGCCCCGGCATCGTCAGCAAGCAGATCCCGCTGATCTTCGGCAAGCTCCTCTACGGCTCCAAGTTCCACCGGCTGCGGATGAGCCGCGGCCAGCAGGGCATCGGCATCTCGGCGGCCGGCATGTACGGTGTGCTCACCACCGGCAAGCCGGTGAAGATCATCTCCAAGATCGACGCCAAGCATCCCGCCCACTACTCCGAGCTGCGGATCGACACCAAGACCAACCAGCCGGAGATCCTCAACGGCAAGGGAGACGGTGTCGACATTCCGGCCGGCAAGGGCGGCGCGGAGCTGATGAAGAAGCACTCGATCGAGTGGGTCGCCGAAAACGACCGGGGCGACTCCATCGAGCACGGCACCCGCGTGACGATCGAGATGGAGGCCAAGTTCCAGCGCGGCCGCGGCAGCGTCGAGGAGTATCTCGAGCAGACCGCGATCTCCAATCCCCATGCACGGTTCCACTTCCAGGGGCCCGATGGACCGGAGCGGATCCTGGAGCGATCGACCGACGACCTGCCTCCCGAGCCCAAGGAGATCAAGCCGCATCCCTACGGCGTGGAGCTTGGCCGCCTCGTGACCATGCTCCAAGAGCATCCCAAGCTCACCCTCGCCCAGTTCCTCACGCAGTCGTTCTCGCGGGTGTCGCACGGGGTGGCCAAGAGGATCTGCGACACGGCCAAGCTCTCGACCCGCGTGACGACCGGCAAGCTCGGCCGCGGCGAGGCCGACGCCCTCTTCAAGGCGATCCAGGAGACGAAGATCCCGCCGCCGGCCACCGACTGCATCGTGCCGATCGGCGAGCAGCGGCTCTTGGCCGGCCTGCGGCAGGTGGTGCCGGGCGAGTTCTTCACCGCGGCCACTCGGCCGCCGTCGGTCTACCGGGGCAACCCGTTCGTGATCGAGGCGGCGCTCGCCTACGGCGGCGGCGTGGCAGCCCAGAAGATCAGCCGCGAGGCACTGGGCGAGCTCGCCTCGGAGAGCGACTCCCGCAGCCTGCGGCAGTTTCTCACCACCACGTTCTCCGGGATGGGGGGCGAGGCGGCCGACAAGATCCTCGCCGAGGCCCAGCTCGCGCCCCGCCAGAGCCCCTCGAAGCTCAAGAAGCCCCAGCTCGACGCCCTCTACGGCGCGATGCAGGACGTGAGCATGGACGAGGGCTCGAGCATGACGGTGCTGCGGTATGCCAACCGCGTGCCGCTGCAGTTCCAGCCCGCGGCCTGCGCCGTCACGCAGACGATCACCTCGACCAACTGGCGGTCCTACGGCCTCTCGCAGTCGCGGGGCGGACTGCCGAGCGGCCCGGTGACGGCGATGGTCCACGTGGCGAGCGTGTGGGTGCCGTTCACGAGCGAGTCGAAGGAGGCGATCGCCTCCTATCCGGAGATCCAGAAGGAGATCCGGCTCGCGCTCCAGGCGGTGGGCCGCAAGCTCGGCATGTATCTCCGGCGCCGGCTCCGCGTGGCGCAGGAAGGCCAGCGGCGGAGCATTTTCCTCCGCTACCTCGGCGAAGTGGCCACGGCCGTGGCGCAGATCAACGGCCAGGATCGGGCGAAGCTCTACGAGCAGCTGCTCTCGGTGGCCAGGAAGAAGAACGCCGAGGCCGACGTGAAGCTCGACGACCGCGGCCGGCCGATCCAGGACGAGGAGGAGCTGGAGCTCGGCGAGAACTGCATAATCGTGCCGCAGGTGATCCCGGGGCAGACAGGCGACGGCGCCCCGGCCGGCGGCGGCAAGGGACGGAAGTCGAAGGGCCGCGCGTCGAAGATCGCGACGGTCGAGAGCGACGAGCCGGAGCCGGAGCCCGCAGCGGCGACGGGAACGCCGCGGGCCGCCGCGAAGAAGGCGACCGCGAAGCGAGCCGCGGGCAAGAAGCCAGCGGGCCGCCGCGGGAAGTGACGGCCGGTCGCTCTCCCGGAGCTGCCGAAACCGTGAAGCGTGCGGGCCGTTCAACGGAATGCCTCCGGAGGATGCCGCGTGCCGACGATCGCCCTCGTGCTGTGCTGCTTCGCGCTTCTCGCCTCGGTCTCCGAGGCCCACGCCTACGATCCGCTCGCGCTGCCTGCCGACACGCAGGCCGTGCCGCGCGACCTCGACGTTCGCGATGAGCGGCGGGACCGCACCGTTCCCGTGCGGGTCGTTCTGCCGCCGGATGCCTCCGCCCCCTGCCCCGTCGTGCTCTTCAGCCACGGGCTGGGTGGATCCCGGGAAGGCTGTGGCTATCTCGGCGACCACTGGTCGGCCCGCGGGTACGCCGCCGTGTTCCTCCAGCATCCGGGGAGCGACACGGCCGTCTGGCAGGACGCGCCGCCCGCACGGCGGCTGGCGGCGCTGCGCGACGCCGCGTCGCTGGCGAACTTCCGGCTCCGGGTGGAGGACGTGGCAGCCGTGATCGACGCACTCACCGCCTGGAACCGCGACGCGGGTCATCCGCTCGCCGGCCGGCTCGATCTCGACCGCGTCGGGATGGCTGGGCATTCCTTCGGGGCCCAGACGGCGCAGGCCGTCTCCGGCCAGTCGTATCCGCTCGTCGGCCGCCGATTCACCGACCCGCGGATCAAGGCAGCGATGATCATGAGTCCGGGCACGCCCCAGGGCCGCCGCGATCCCGGCGACGCCTTCGCCGACGTGGCGATCCCGTGGATCGTGATGACCGGCACGAAGGACACCGCGGCGATCGGCGGCCAATCGGTCGAGTCACGGCTTGCTGTCTTCCCAGCGCTGCCCGAGGGG
>JBJTRH010000024.1:0-3658 GCA_046076065.1 Planctomycetaceae bacterium
GGCATCGGCTTCCGTGGCGAGCTGCGCGGTGGCGGGCTCGGCAGCCTCGTCATTGGCCGGCGCGTCGGTCGCGGTGTCCGGCTCATCTTCGGCAGCGTGGCCTGCCGAGTCCCAGATCGCGTCGCGGAGGTAGGCGGTGCTGAGCGCCGAGGTGCAGCCGGCCGCCGACGCGAGCCCGAGCGCGAGCAGGATCGGACAGACGGCTCGAATCGACCGGGCCATGTCGTTCATGCGTTTTCAGGATGCCTGCCGTGCGTCCGCCGGAGGCCGAGCCGCCCGGACGGAATCTGGATCTCGAACGACGGGAGGGTAGGGAGCGGCCCGCGACGGAGACAAGCCCAACCTGCGAGCCGCCGCCCACGCGAAAACCGCGTGGTTTGCTAGACTCCGCCCCGCCTGCCCTCACCCCTCCGGCGAGTGCCGGCGCCAGCCTGTTGGCGACTCCGATGTCCACCGCAGCCCTCGACCACCAGACGGTCCCCACGCACTGGACGCACCGGCATCTGCTCGACCTCGAGCGGCTGACCCCGCTGGAGGTCCGTACGCTCCTCGACACCGCCACGCTCTTCAAGGAAGCGACCGGGGGCTGCCGCCGCAAACTCGGCGTGCTGGGGGGCAAGACGATCGTCACGCTGTTCTTCGAGAACTCGACGCGGACCAAGACGAGTTTCGCGCTCGCGGCCCGCCGGCTCGGCGCCGACGTCGTCGACTTTTCGGCATCCTCGAGCAGCCTCTCCAAGGGCGAGTCGTTCATCGACACCGCCAAGAACCTCGAGGCCATGGGCATCGACGCCGTGGTGGTGCGGCACGTCACGCCGGGCACGCCCCACCTCCTCGCCCAGCACCTCGACGTGGGCGTGATCAACGCGGGCGACGGCCCCCACGAGCATCCCACCCAGGGCCTGCTCGACATCTTCACGATCCGCGAGCGGCTCGGCGACCTCACGGGAGTCACGGTGGGCCTGGTCGGCGACATCGCCCACAGCCGCACGGCGCGGTCGAACCTCTGGGGCCTGATGAAACTCGGCGCGAAGGTCATCCTCTGCGGACCTCCGACGCTCGTGTCGGAGCGGTGGCGAGAGATCGGCGTGGAGGTGTCGCACGACCTCGATGCGATCGTGCCCCGCTGCGACGTGCTCAATCTCCTCCGCATCCAGTTCGAACGGCAGAACACCCGACCATTTCCGTCCGTCCGCGAATACGCCCATCTCTACGCCATGACCCACGACCGGCTGAAGCGGGCGAAGAAGGATCTGCTGATCCTGGCGCCGGGGCCGATCAACCGCGGCGTCGAGGTGACCGCCGAGGTGGCCGACTGCCCGCAGTCGCTCATCCTGGGGCAGGTGGCCAACGGGCTCGCGGTGCGGATGGCGGTGCTCTGGCTGACGTGCGGGCCGCGGGCCGGCGTCGAAGCCGCGGCGGCCTCGACCAGGATCGTGTGACCGGATCATCTGACGAGGCTCTCTTCGATGGGCACGCTCCTCATCCGCGGTGGTAGGGTGGTCGATCCCTCGCAGGGCATCGACCGGGTCGACGATCTGCTCGTCCGCGACGGACAGATCGTGGCGGTCGGTCATGCCGGAACGCAGCCTCTGGGCAAGGCCGACGAGACGATCGACGCCGCAGGACTGGTGGTGGCGCCGGGGCTCGTCGACATGCACGTTCACCTCCGCGAGCCCGGCCGCGAGGAGGACGAGACGATCGAGACGGGCACCCGCGCGGCACTCGCCGGCGGGTTCACGAGCGTCGCCTGCATCCCCAACACCGAGCCGCCGATCGACACCCAGGCGGCGGTCGAGTTCATCCATCAGAAGGCGGCCCGGGCCGACACCTGCAACGTGTTCGTGGTGGCCTGCGTCAGCCGCGGCCGCGAGGGAAAGGAACTCGCCGAGATCGGCCGCCTCGTGGAGGCGGGGGCGGTGGCCTTCAGCGACGACGGCGCCCCCGTCTATGACGCCGAACTGATGCGGCGGGCCTTCGAATACTGCCGGATGTTCGACAAGCCGATCCTCGCCCACGAGGAGGTCCTCGAGCTCTCGCGGGGCGGCGTGATGCACGAGGGCCTGGTATCGCTCGTGCTGGGCCTCGGCGGCATGCCCGCGGCGGCGGAGGAGGTGCTGATCGGCCGCGACATCGCCCTGGCCGACGTGACGGGCGGCCGGCTGCACGCAATGCACGTGTCCACGGCCGGCGGCGTGGCCCTGATCCGCGAGGCGAAGCATCGCGGCATCCGTGTCACGGCCGAGGCCTGCCCGCACCACTTCACGCTCACCGACGAGAGCCTGCGGGGCTTCGACTCCAACTTCAAGATGAGCCCGCCTCTGCGGACGGCCGCCGACGTGGAGGCGATCATCGACGGCCTGGTGGACGGCACCATCGACTGCATCGCCACCGACCACGCGCCGCACGCCCGGGAAAAGAAGATGCTCGAACTCGACCGCGCGCCGTTCGGCATCCTCGGCCTGGAGACGGCCGTCGGCCTGTCGGTCACGCGGCTGGTCGCATCGGGCCGGATCGGCTGGCCGCGACTCATCGAGGCCATGAGCACGCTGCCGGCGAAAATCCTCGGCATCAACCGTGGCACGTTGCGGCCGGGAGCCGTGGCAGACGTCACGCTGATCGATCCCGATCGCTCGTGGACGGTCGACGTGGACTCCTTCCGGTCGAAGAGCGTCAACTCGCCGTTTCACGGCTGGACGCTGCAGGGGCGGGCCGTGACGACGATCGTGGGAGGCCGCGTCAAGTACCGGCTCGGTTGAATGACGCTGATCGTCGACGGCTACAACCTGCTGCATGCGTCGGGCGTGTTCGGGGCAGACCGCGGGCCCCGGGGATTCGAGCAGTCGCGGGTTGCCCTGCTCGAGATGCTCGTCGACCTGCTCGGCGATCGGGCCTCCGATACGATCGTCGTCTTCGACGCCGCGAGGGCGCCCGACGGCCTGCCCGCCCGGCTGTCGCACGGCGGCATCAGCGTGTGGTTCGCCCGCGAGTATCCCGATGCCGACTCGCTGATCGAGGAACTGGTGGAGGACGACACCGCGCCGACGCATCTGGTGGTCGTCTCGAGCGACCGTCGGCTGCAGGCCGCAGCACGGCGACGGCGGGCGAAGGCCGTGTCGTGCGAGGAGTGGCTCGCCGCGGCGAAGGAGGCCCGGCGTGCTCGTGGCCGTCCGAGCGCCGACGCGAAACCGCCGGAGCCGGGCCCGGAGGGCGCCGCGTACTGGAAGCGGTACTTCGGTTTCGGCGACTGACCGCGGCCCGCGACCTACACCCGCGCCCACTTGGCGAGCTTGCGATCGAGCGTCGACCGCTCGATGCCGAGGATCGCAGCGGCCTTGGTCTTGTTGCCGCCGACAGCCTCCAGGGTCGCGAGCACGTGCCGCCGCTCCATTTCCTCGATGGTCACGGGCACGAACGGTCCGGAACCGAGGATGCCCGACTTGTCGGTGTCGCCAGGCGACGCGAGATGGCTGAGGCTCACGTCCGCGACGTCGATCCACTCCTGCTGCGCGAGGACGACCGCCCGTTCGACCACGTTCCGCAGCTCGCGGATGTTGCCGGGCCAGTGGTAGGTCCGCATCGCGTCGAGGGCCGCAGGCGTGAACCCACGGATCAGGCGGCCGGTCTCGCCGGCGAACCGCTCGAGGAAGTGGAAGGC
>JBJTRH010000025.1:0-4355 GCA_046076065.1 Planctomycetaceae bacterium
CCGAGATCACGCGGCTCGGCGAGGCGGCCGCCGACCGGCACCGGGCCGACACGCTCGGGCTGGTGTTCCAGCAGTTCAACCTGCTGCCGGGATTCACGGCCCTGGAAAACGTGCTGGTGGCCATGTCGTTCGGGAGCGGCAAGCCCGACCGCTGGCGGGCCGCCGACCTGCTCTCGTCGGTCGGCCTCGGCCATCGGCTCGACCACAAGCCCGCCGAACTCTCGATCGGTCAGCAGCAGCGGGTGGCCGTGGCGCGGGCGCTCGCCAACCGGCCGCGGGTGGTGCTCGCCGACGAGCCGACGGCCAGCATCGACACGGCCCATCAGGACCAGGTGATCGATCTGCTCACGACCACGTGCACCGAGCACGACGTCGCGCTGCTCGTGGTCACCCACTCCCCGGAGGTCGCCGCCCGGTTTCCGAAGCGGCTGCGGCTCGAAGACTTCAACCGCGCGGCCGTGCATCACGGCTGACGCTCCCCGCCTCCCCTCGGCCCGCACCATGTCGCTCTTCGGCATCGCCTGGCGCACCATCCGGCAGCGGCTGCTCACCAGCGGCCTGACGGCGCTGTCGCTCGCACTCGGCGTGGCGCTCGTCGTGGCCACGCTGGTGATCGGCGACCTCGTCTCGCAGGCGTTCAGTTCCGGCTCCGGGCTGGGCTACAACATGATCGTCGGGGCCAAGGGCAGCCCGCTGCAGCTGGTGCTCAACAGCGTCTACCTCGTGAGCAAGCCGATCGAGAACATCCCCTGGACGTTCTACGAAGACTTCCTGCCGGCCACCGCGCGGGCCGACGGAGCCGCCGGCACCTTCGCCGGAAGCGTGAAGACGGCCGTGCCGATCTGCATGGGGGACTACTTCAGGGGCTTCCGGGTGGTCGGCACGAATGCCGCCTACTTCGACCGTCTCCGCTACGGCGGCGGAGTCGCCCTGGGCATGCCCGGCTGGCTGGCCCGCCTGCTCGGCAAGCCCACGAGCATGTCGGAACCCCGGCCGTTCGCCTTCGCAGCGGGGCGAAACTTCCGCGATGACGAGTTCTTCGGCGGCGTGCTCGGCAGCGAGGTGGCCGCGAAGCTCGGCCTGAAGGCCGGCGATCCCTTTTCGCCGACCCACGGCGCCGACGACGGCCTCGTGCACGATCCATTCACGGTCACGGGCATCCTCGCCCGCACCGACACGCCGGTCGATCGAGGCGTGTATGTCAACATGGAGGGCTTCTATCTCCAGGAGGGGCACGCGAAGCCGGTCGACGGCGCCGTGCGCAGCCGCCCCGGGCCGCGGACCGACGCCGCCGGCTTGGTCCCCCTGCCGCCGGAGCAGCGGGAGGTGACGGCCATCCTCGTGGAGACGATCTCCCAGCCGGGACTGCCCGCCGAGCTGGCCGCGATGGCGCTGCGCACGCGGATCAACGAGGGCCGCGACGGCCAGGCAGCCGAACCGATCCGGGAGATCAGCGTGCTGCTCGGGCTGTTCGTCAGGCCGCTGGAGCTGCTGCTGCTGCTCGTGACCACGCTCGTGGTGCTCGTGTCGGCGATCGGGATCCTGGTGAGCATGGTCGGCTCGTCGCTTGAGCGGAGCCGCGACGTGGCCGTGATGCGGGCCCTCGGCGCCCGCCGCGGGCAGGTGCTCGCCACCGTGCTCATCGAGGCCGTGATCCTCGCCCTCGGCGGCGGCCTCGTCGGCTGGGTACTGGGACACGCCATCGTGGCCGCGATCGGACCGATGATCACGACCAACGCCGGCGTGTCGGCCACGTTCTTCTCGGCGGCCCCGACCGCCGAACTCCTGCTCGTGCCGTTCCTGATCCTGCTGGCCATCCTGGCGGCCCTGCTGCCGGCGCTGGCCGCCTACCGGACCGACGTCGCCAAGTGGCTGGGCTGACGTTTCTCGCCTCCATCCCACTCGGTACGATGACGGCATGAGGAACCTCCTGGTCGGATGCGTGGCGGTACTGGCGGCGGCCGCATCGACTGCCGTCGTCGCCTGCCCGTTCTGCTCGGCGGTCTCGCTCACGTTCGCGCAGGAGATCGCCCAGAGCCAGGCGGCGGTGATCGCGCGGCTCGTGGAGCCGCCGCCCGCATCGGCGCTCGCTCCCACGGCCGACGGTCCGCTCCCCAAGGGGAAGTTCGAGGTCGTCGAGATCCTCAAGGGAGGCGATCTCGTCGCCGACGCCGGCCTCACCGGGGGCGACGCAAAGCCGATCGAGACGATCATGCTCGAGGAGAAGCCCGTCGGCACGCAGTTCCTGCTGATGGGCGTCGAGCCGCCGAACCTCGTCTGGTCGAGCCCCGTGCGAGTGGGCGATCGTGCAGTGGCCTACCTGCGCCGGCTTCAGGGCCTGCCGGAGAAGGGCTCCGAGCGGCTCGCCTTCTTCCAGGAGCATCTCGAGGACGAGGACGAGACCCTCGCCCGCGATGCCTACGACGAGTTCGCCGTCGCGCCGTACGCCGACGTCAAGGACCTCAAGGAGAAGATGGATCCGGCCAGGCTGCTGGCGTGGATCGAGAATCCGAAGGTTCAGGCCAACCGCCGCCGGCTCTACGCCACGATGCTCGGCGTGTGCGGTTCCAAGAACGATGCCGAGCGGATCGGCAGGATCCTCTCGGGCGAGAACCTCACGCCCGAGCAGCTCGAGGCCCGCAGCGGGCTCGATGCCCTGATCGCCTGCTACGTGGCACTCGAGGGCCCGCAGGCGCTCGACCTCGTCGACCGGCTGTTTCTCGACCGCAAGGGTCGCGAGGTGCCGTTCACCGAAACCTACGCGGCGGTGATGGCGCTGCGGTTTCTCGGCGAGGAGTCGGACCTCGTCCCCCGCGACCGCGTGCTCCGGTCGCTCCGGCTCCTGCTCGAGGAGCCGAAGCTCGCCGACCTCGTGATCGCCGACCTCGCCCGCTGGCAGGACTGGTCGGTCATCGACCGCCTCGTCACGCTCTTCAAGGACGCCACGGCCGACAACATCTTCGTCCGCGAGCCGATCGTGAACTACCTCCGCGCCTGCCCGCTGCCGGAGGCCGCCGACGCCGTTGCGGAGTTGGAGGCGATCGATCCCGAGGCTGTCCGCCGTGCGGCGACGCTCGCTGGGATCGCCGGTCTCGTCGCGTCGGGCTCGGCGGCCCCGGAGGCCGATCCCGACGACAACTCCGGTCGCGACCTGCTGCCGGCCGGCGAGGAGCCGGCGGCGACGATCACGGTCGCGCCCGTGCTCGCCGACGACGAGGCCACCGACGCCGTTCCCGGCCGCGACCCTGCCGCATCGCCACCGCCTGCCGCATCCCCTGCCGCGCCGCCCCGGAGCTGGTGGAAGTGGGTCGTCTGGGGCGTCGTGGTCACGGCGATCGCGCTGGCCTCCCGCGCCGCCATGCGGCCGATACCCGGCGGCACCCGCTGAGGTCGCCATGGGAGCCGGCCTGTTCGACGCGCCGTCGCACTCCGCTCGCCGGGACGATCGGCGGCCCGACGAGGGCGACGCCTACCGGGCGGTCTCGGGCACCGCGATCGCCGCCATCGCGGTGGCGGCGGTGTCGCCGGTGGCCTTCGTCAGCTGGTGGCTCGTGGCGGTGCCACTCGTCGGGGCGGTGCTCGCGGGGATCGCGATGCGCGACATCGCGACCCGGCATCCCCTCCTGACCGGCAGGCCGCTGGCCATCGCCGCGCTCGTGGTGTCGCTCGTCACGCTGGCGGCGAGCGTGGCCAGCCACGCGCACGAATACGCCACGGAGCTCCCGGAGGGTTTCGTGCGGCTCTCGTATGCCGACCTCCAGCCAGCCGAGGGCGAACCCGCCACGAGCGTGCCCGACTCCGCCCGGCGGATGGATGGCCGCGACGTGCTCCTCAAGGGCTACATCTACCCGGGCAAGCAGCAGCACGGGCTCGTGCAGTTCCTGCTCGTTCGCGACCAGGGCGACTGCTGCTTCGGCGGCAATCCCAAGATCACCGACCGCGTGCTCGTGAATCTCGCCGCACCGGAAGGCATCGACTTCACGCAGCACCTCGTCAAGCTCGCCGGCCGATTTCGCATCGAGCCCATGGGCTTCGCGGCCGGTGCGGAAGGGGGCGTGCTCTACCATCTCGACGCCGCACGGGTGCGGTGACATGATCCGCCCGCTGCTTCTCCGGACAGCCTGCCTCGTCGCGGCCGCGGTCGCAATGGGCTGCGGCCGACCCGCCGCCGAGCCAGGGCGGCCCCAGGCCGGCGCAGCCGCTCCGGCACGGCCGGCTCCGGCGGCACTCCGCGAGATCACGTTCGACGACATCAAGCTCGACATCCAGAAGGACGAGCCCTTCGAGCCGGATCGGCTCACCGATCGCGTGCGGGAGCTGGAGCGGCAGCGGGTACGGATCCGCGGCTACATCCT
>JBJTRH010000026.1:0-5801 GCA_046076065.1 Planctomycetaceae bacterium
GTTGGTGAAGCCCGGGTCGGTGCTCGGGTTGGCGCCCGGGATGTTCCGCAGGGGCACGGTGTCGAAGGGAGAGGCGTAGCCGAACTTCGGCACCGCGGCCATGGCGTCGACTGCGGCCATGCCGCCGCCGAGCACGCGGCCAAAGACGGTGAACCCGCCGTTCTGGTTGTCGAGGTTGGCGGAGTTGTCGGCGAGGTTGAAGAACCACTGGTTGGTGGCGCTGTTCGGATCGCTGCCGAGCTTCGCCATCGCGATCGTGCCGCGGATGTTGTTGGGGGTGGTGGTCGTGGGCGGCTTGGGCTCGTTGACCACCGCCGCGAACTGCGTGACGTTGCTGACGAGGTCGCTGGTGCCCGTGGCGGTGAATCCGCCTCCCTGAACCACGAAGCCCGGCACCGAGCGGTGGATGATGGTATTCGCGTAGTGCCCGCCGTCGACGTACGAGAGGAAGTTGGCCACCGTGGCGGGCGTGGTCCGCAGCCGGTTCTCGCCCGCCTGATCGAAGAGCTCGACGTAGACCTTGTCGTTCGGGGCCGGGGCGTTGACGTCGAACCGCACGATCGTGCCGGTGACGTGGTGGTCGTCGAACCGGCCGGAGAGCGAGATGCTGGCCGGCGTCGATCCGGGGGCCGCGGTCACGTCGGCGAGCGGGGCGAGCACCTCGACGTGCATCACCTGGCGTGGCTCGAGGGCCTCGATCCGGCCGAACGACTTCTTCCGCTTCATGGCTGCACCGGGTGATCTCGTCGGCCCTGCGGAATTATCGCCGGGAAAGCCGCCTCGTGCCAGGAACGGTACGCGGCCGGGGCCGCGATGGTTCGGTCCGGGCCTTACGAGCGGCGTTTCTCGATCGCCCGGACCATCGCCGCCCCCATGTCGGCGGGGCTCTCGGCCACCTCGATGCCGGCGTCCCGCAGGGCGGCGAGCTTGGCCTCGGCCGTGCCCTTGCCCCCCGAGATGATGGCGCCCGCGTGGCCCATCCGCTTGCCCGGTGGCGCGGTGCGGCCGGCGATGAAGGCGGCCACGGGCTTGGTCACGTGGTGCTTCACGTACTCCGCCGCCTCCTCCTCCGCCGAGCCGCCGATCTCGCCCATCATCAGGATCGAGTGGGTGTCGGGGTCATTCTGGAAGAGCTGGAGGATGTCGATGAACGACGAACCCACGAGCGGGTCGCCGCCGAGGCCGACGCAGGTGCTCTGCCCATGGCCGAGCTGGGTGAGCTGCCAGACGGCCTCGTAGGTGAGCGTGCCGGAGCGGCTCATCACGCCCACGTGGCCGGGCGTGTGGATGTAGCCCGGCATGATCCCGATCTTGCACTGCCCCGGCGTGATCACGCCCGGGCAGTTGGGGCCGACGAGGCGGCTCTTCGAAGCCCTCACCACCGGCATCACCCGGGCCATGTCGATCACCGGGATCCCCTCGGTGATCGCGATCACCAGCTCGATGCCGGCGTCGACCGCCTCGAGGATCGCATCGGCGGCGAAGGCGGGCGGCACGAAGATCATGGTCGCGTTGGCACCGGTCGAGTCACGGGCCTCGGCCACCGTGTTGAACACGGGCAGGCCGGCGACCTCCTCGCCCCCCTTGCCCGGCGTGACACCGCCCACCATCCGCGTGCCGTAGTCGAGGCAGCCGCGGGTGTGGAACTCGCCGACCTTGCCGGTGATGCCCTGGCAGATGACCCGCGTGTCGCGATTGACGAGGATGCTCATGGCTGTCCGTGGGGAGTGGGGGATTCGGGAGGGTGGATGGGAGGTCAGGCCTTGGCGGCGGCCACGACCTTCTTCGCGGCGTCGGTCAGGCCGTCGGCGGTGATGATCGCAGCACCGCTCGCGGCGAGGATCTTCTTGCCCTCCTCGACTTCCGTGCCTTCGAGGCGGACGACGAGCGGCACGGTGAAGCCGATCGTCTTCGAGGCCTCGACGAGAGCCGTGGCGATCGTGGTGCACCGCATGATGCCGCCGAAGATGTTGACGAGGATCGCCTTGACGTGCGGGTCGGAGAGGATGATCCGGAAGGCCTCGGTCACCTGCTTGACGTCGGCCCCGCCGCCCACGTCGAGGAAGTTGGCCGGCTCGCCCCCGTGGTACTTCACGAGGTCCATCGTGCTCATCGCGAGGCCCGCGCCGTTGACGAGGCAGCCGATCGTGCCATTGAGCTTCACGTAGGAGAGGCCCGCGGCGGCCGCCCGCGTCTCGGCCGGCTCCTCCTCCGCCTCGTCGCGGAGCGCCGCGACGTCCTTGTGGCGGAACAGCGCGTTGTCGTCGAACGTCATCTTGGCGTCGAGGGCGACGAGGGTGCCGTCCTTCGCGAGCACCAGCGGGTTGATCTCGATGAGCGAAGCGTCGAGGTCGACGAACGCCAGGCAGAGCTTCCGGAAGAAGGCCTCGGCGTGTCGCCAGCTGGCCGTGGGCAGGCCGAGCTTCGAGGCCAGAACCCGGGCCTGGTAGGCGCCGAGGCCGCGGTTGGCGTCGAAGGGCTCGGTGAGGATCAGCTCCGGCGTCTTGGCGGCCACCTCCTCGATGTCCATGCCGCCGGCGGTGCTGGCGATCAGTACCGGCGAGCCCACGCGGCGGTCGACGAGCACGGCGCAGTAGAGCTCGCGGTCGATCGCGCAGCCGCTCTCCACGAACACCTGCCGCACCACCTGCCCCTCGGGGCCGGTCTGGATCGTGACGAGCGTGTTGCCGAGCAGCCCGGTCGCGATCCGCGTGGCATCGGCGGCAGACTTGGCGAGTTCCACGCCCCGCTGCTCGGAGCCCGTCACCTTCCCCTTGCCGCGGCCGCCGGCATGGATCTGGGCCTTGACGGCGCAGACCGGCGTGCCGAGCGCGGTGAACGCGGCGGCGGCCTCATCGGGCGTCCGGGCGACCCTGCCCGCCAGCACCGGCACGCCGGCGGAACGGAGCAGGTCCTTGGCCTGAAACTCGTGAATCTTCATCGCGTGGGACTCGCGGCGGAAAGGAGGGCGATCCGAGTCCGCAAATATCCCCGAAATGTCTGGGTCCGCAACCCGCGTCACCAGCGGGGCCGCGCGGCGGGAGCACGTCAGCGGGCCGGACCTGCGGCGGCCGCGCGGGCCGCCTGCCATGCGACGGGGTCCGCCCCCGCGAGCCGCTCGCGGTGCGCCGCCGCCGCCGGCAGCGGGCAGGCCTCGAGGTAGCCGGCCACTGCGCGGCGGATGAGCGGATCGTCATGGCCGAGCGAGGTCCAGAGCGCCGCCACGCGGTCGAGGTCGTCCCAGCGCTGATAGCGGGCGAGGTCGACCGCCGCGTCGGCCGCCACGGCCGGGTTGTCGAGCAGGCCGGCCGCGGCCGCGGCCACCGAGTCTTGCGGGATGGTGTCGCGGAGGCTCTCCCACGCGAACCGCAGCGCGGCGAGCGCATGCCGGGCATCGCCCGCCCGCGTGGTCGCTGCGAAGAGGCCACGATCGGCGAGGTCGGCGAGGGCTGCCGCCCCGTCCGCGACGAGGAACCCCGCGAGGATGCCGTCGTACCACGCCCGCAGATCGGAGCCCGGCGCGTCCACCGCCGCCCGGAGCGCCTCGATCGCGGCGGTCCGGGCGGCCGCGTCGCTCGAGCGTGCCGCGAGGCCGAGGGCGAGGCCGTAGAAGCCCCGCCGTCGCGGATCGAGACCGTCGTCGGCGAGCCATGCGCGCAGCCGTGCGACGTCGAATGTGTCGGCGACCGCGCGAACGCTTTCGAAGGGCGCGAGGCCGAACTCGGTGAACGCATCGGCGGCGATCGCCTCACTCGGATGCTCGAGTCGCGGGACGAACCACCGCAGCCTCCGCTCCGCCGGCTCCTCGACGGCGGGCGCCCGCGCCACGTGGTCGATCAGGGTTTCGTCGGCGGGGATCGCCTCCCACCGCCGGCGATCGCCGGCGATGACGCCGAACAGCACGGCTGTTCCGGGGGCGGAGGCCTCCACGCGGGCCGCCTCGACGCGGGCCTCGGACGGCACGTCGCCACGGAGCGCCGCGAGCACGGTGAAGGGCTGCACGAGTAGGCCGTCGGCATCGCGTGCCGCCGGGCGTTCGGCCGTCGCGATCAGCACGGCGACGGCGGCATCGCGGCGCTCGGCCAGCGACCTCCCCACGGGGCCGCAGAATGGGCAGGCGGCCGCGGCAGAGTGCCCGTGGGAAAGCACCATCGCCGCACACTGCAGGGCGACGAGCAGGAGGGCCGACGCGGGGCCGCCGACGGCATTCATGGATTCAGGCCGTCGCCGTGGCGGCCGGGGCGGTGGTCAGTCGGGCCCGCCAGTAGGGCGTGGTGCAGAGCAGGAGTTTGCCCGTGCCGCGGAAGCAGTAGGCGAGCTTCTGCCCCGACATCCAGTAGCTCAGCCACGACCGCGCGGGCCGCCGCACCGAGAGTCGGATACCGGAGGTGTGGGCCACAACGAACGGCCCATCGGTCACGAGCTGATCGTCGTCGAGCGTGACCTCCTCGATCGGGCCCGGCACGGAGAGTACGGCCTGACCATCGCCCTTAAGCGCGGTCTTGTACCAGAAGAATCCCTGGTCGGCCCAGTAGGCGGTCCAGACGGGCTCGCGGTGCACCGAGAGTTTCACCTCGCCGTCGCTCGCCCAGAAGCACTTGGTGTCGAGGATCCACCGTTCACCGGGATCGATGCGCATCACATGAAAACCACCCAGCGAGGAGTCGAGGTAGACGCTGCCGGTGCCCTGGTAGCGGGGCCGCAGCAGCGACTCGTCGGAGAACAGCGACACCCACCAGGCCTTGAGGCTGGGAAACGGCACGTCCATCGTGATCGTGCCCTTGTAGTGGTTGAGCGCCCCCCGCTCGGTCCGGACGTCGTCGTCGTCGAGGCCGACCTTCACCCAGCGCATGCCCTCGGTTTCCTCGATCTCAAACGTCGCCATGGATGTCGACCTCCGTGCCCCGGGTGACGCCGTCCTTCGTCCAGTCGACGCTCCAGCCGGGGAACGCGATCTCGGGATAGGGATCGGGGGCGATCGGCTCGGGTGACGACTGCACGATGTCGAACTGGCGGTCGCCGCGGATGCGTCCGAGCCGGAAGTACTTCGACGTGTGCTGCGTCTTCGGATCGAGCCGCACACGGCCGCCGGGTCCGTCGAACTCCAAACCGTCGCGAAACGCCTGGCGGATCGCCTGGGTTTCGAACGAACCCGCCTTCTCGACCGCCTTCTTCCAGAGGTGCACCTGGCACCAGGCCGGCTCCATCGGGTCGTCGGTCACGCGGTCGTAGCCGAACTCCCGGCGGAAGCCGTCGATCCACATCCGGTTGGCGGGGGCGTCGAGGCTCTGGAAGTAGCAGCAGGTGCCGTAGTGCCCCTTCACCTGCTCGGGCAGGAGGTTGCGGAGCTCATCTTCGGCGATGCTCGTCGAGATGACCGGAATCTTCGCGGGGTCGACCTTCGCCACGGCGAGCGCCGCGAACAGGCCGAGGTTCGAGTCGCCGTTGACGGTGTTCAGCACGCAGTCGGCCCCGGACTCGAGCAGCTTCGCGACGACCCCGGAAAAGTCGCGGTCGCCGAGCGGCACATACTCTTCGCCCACCACCTGCAGTTCGCCCCGCTTGGCCTTGAGGGCCTTCTTCGCCACGAAGTTGGCCGTCCTTGGAAAGACGTAGTCGGAGCCGATCAGGAACAGCTTCTTGCGGAACCCGCCGCCGGCGCCGGCCAGCCAATCGAGCGTGGGCAGGATCTGCTGGTTGGGCACCATGCCGCCGTACACGACATAGGGCGACGACTCGTTGCCCTCGTATTGCACGGGGTAAAAGAGGAGTTTCTTTGCCTCCTCGAAGATCGGCAGCAC
>JBJTRH010000027.1:0-23659 GCA_046076065.1 Planctomycetaceae bacterium
GCCCTCAAGAAACTCCAGCGTATGAAAGGACAACTCCTCCCCGAGACGGCCCTGGACGGCACGTCGCACGAGTTCCGGTACGAGCACCTGCCGCACTTCCGGCCCCACGGCGAGTTCGATCGCCCCATTCGCAGCATCGACCTTTTCGAGCCGTCCGGTGATCCTGGTGATCATGTGCGTCCGCTCCGAACCCGCACCACGCGTCCGCCGAACAGGAGCGGCCGCAGACGGAGATGCCAGTCGGCGAGGGCCACCGCCAAAGCGTCCGCCGCATCGGCGGGCTCCGGCACCTTGGGCAACTTCAGTTCCCGCTGGACGGCGGCCTGCATCTGCTGTTTGCCGGCGCTTCCGCTGCCGGTCAGCAGGCTCTTCACGCGCTTCGGCAGGTAGTGGTGCACGGCGAGTCCCGCCTGCGCTCCGGCCAGGCAGATCACGCCGCGGGCGTGGGCGAGGAGCAGTGCAGCCTTGGGGAACTTCGCATGCGCGAAGACCTGCTCGATCGCCATCGCCGTGGGCGCGAAGGCTTCGATCACCTCGCGGACGCCCGAATGGATCGCGTGGAGCCGCGCCTCGAGCGTGTCGCCGCGGGATCGCACCACGCCGGCTTCGACGACACGGACGGTGCCGCCGTGGCACTCGACCACGCCGTAGCCGGTGATGTTGAGGCCGGGGTCGAAGCCCACCACCCGCTCGACGCCTGGGGGCGGCGAGACGGTTCGCTCGGGAGCCTGGTCAGGCAGGGATCGCGGGGCAGCCATGCCCAGAGGGTAGCGGCGGCCGGGGCGAGGCCCCAAGGGCAGTCCGCCCTCTCGAACGCAAGAAAACTACACCCGGAAGGGCTCGAACCTGCAACCTTCGGTTCCGTATACCGATGCTCTATCCAATTGAGCTACGGGTGCGTGAACCCAACGATACCGCACGCCGCCGCGATCACCAAGATTCGAAAAAAAGACCGCCCCGGGGCGTGGTCCCAGGGCGGTCGGTTCGACCAGAGACGGGGCAGGGCGATGCGCCCGCGGCCTCAGCCGCGGCGGCGCCGCATGGCGTAGATCGCCGAGGCGAGCCCGACACCGGAGAGGATGATCGCCGGCGGTTCGGGAACGGCCACGATCTCCATGCGATACGGCTGCGACGTGCTCAGGCCCTGCCAGTTGTCGATCGACGTCTGGGCCAGCGAGTTGTCGACCAGAAAGCCTCCCCCCGAACCCGTGGTCTCCAGGTTGTAGTTCCACTGCCCCGAGAAGGAGCCGGCGGCCTCGACGACGACGAAGTATTGGGTGCTGGGAGTGAGGTTCAGGCTCAGGCCGGAAATGGTGAAGGGCGAAGACCCGAAGAGGATGTCGCCGCCCGTGCCGCTGAAGAGCGTCGATACCGACGAGGCAGGCAGGCCCGAGGTGCCCGTGCTGTAGAGCTTGATGCTGAACGGCTGCGAGATCGTCGATGTCGTCACGTCCAACTTCACGCTCGAAATCTGCGTGCCCGTCGACGTTGTCGAGAAAGCCTGCGCTCGCTGTGGAAATGCCGATGACACGAACGAGCCGCCGTCGGGATTCGGATCGGACAGGTTGGTCGTGATCACTTCGCCACGGGCGACCGAGGCGAGCAGGCAGGCCGAGGCCGCCAGGGCGGAGATGAGCGACGACGTGGTGGGATTGCGCGACGACATGGACGACATGGACACGGTGGGGATCTCGAAAGCGGGAAAGGTAGGCACATACCCTTCCGCAATCAGCGTGCCGCTCGAGCTATTTTTCTCGAATGGAGCGTTTTCGCGTGGAAAACACGGTATGACGTCGAAGGCGTCGCCCGGCCCTGGACGCAACTGGAGCGAATCGCACCAGGCGGCTGGTCGCTGGCGACCGGCCATGGGGCGATTTGCCCCACCCTCTTTGTGGGGGCGTTCGTGGTCTTTCTGTCACGCCCTGGCGATCAGAAACCCGTCCTTGTCGACGTCGAATGCGTCGGCCAGGAGCACGGCGGCCGGGGTGGCGGCTTCACGGCGACCGGGCGCCGTGGCCGCGATCGCGAGCGTGGCTGGAGCGTCGTCAGGGATGCCGGTGGCCGCCAGCGATGCGCGCCGGGCCGCCGATCGCGTGGCTGCGGTGGGCCACACGACCACGCCGTTGACCACGCGGCCCACGCTCTCGGCCCGATGGATGACCTCGTGGTCCCAGGCCATCCGCGCGGGTGGCGTGTTCATCGCCACGAGGCCGCCGACCTCGGGGGGCGCGTAGGCCACGACCGGCACGCTGCCGCACGCTGCCGCAAACGCCTCCCCCGCAGCGCGGGCCCTGGCCAGGTCGGCCCACCTGCCGATCGGCATCACCACGGCCTCGAGGGCCGGGAGCGTTGTCTGCGTGGCAGAGGCCGCGACGTCGGCCACCTGATCGACCCGCGCGAGCCAGATGGTGGTTTTGTGCCGCGCGAGCGTGTCGAGGAGTGCCGTCGCCGACGTCGCGGCGTCGCACACGGCGGCCCGGATGCCCAGCAGGCGTCCACCGCTGATGCCGAGCGAATCGTGGAGCGGATCGCCGGCGGCGAGCGACGCGAGCAGATGGTCGCTCCGGCGAATCAGGCAGCAGCCGTCGAAGGCCTCGGCCGTGGCCGCATGGGGATCGAGTCGGTTTGCCACCGCGCCGGCCGCCGTTTCCTGGAGCGCCAGCCGGGCCACGTCGGGGTGGGTGCCCGCCGGCAGGGCGGGGCCGAAGGTGACCGTGATCGTCCGCCGCCAGCGGCGCGGCCATTTCGTGAAGAAGCGACCCTCCGAGAATGAGAGCGTGCTGCCCCACAGGCCATCGATCGAGGCCGGCACGATCGGCGACTCGACCTTTTCCAGCAGCCATTCCAGCCCGCGCTTGAAGCCGAGGAGCTGGCCCGTGCGCGAGATGCCCCCCTCGCAGAAGATGCCGACGGCATCCCCGTCGGCGAGGCCCGACTGGATGGCCTTGAGCGCCGCGCCGATCGACTTCGGCCGCGGGTCGAAGAGGATGAACCGCCACTGGTCGGCGAGCATTCGCAGGAACCGGCCGCGGATGTTCGGTCCGTAGACCACCATGCGCAGCGGTCGCGGGCACGCCAGCGGCAGCAGGAAGCCGTCGAGCCACGAGAGGTGATTGCCCACCACGACCACGGGCCCTGCCTGCGGAATGTTCTCGAGCCCACGGACACGGAGCCGCCAGCCGGCATGGACGAGGCCGCCGACGAACAGCCGCAGGGTGGCACGCGGCGCGCACCATACCGCCACGAGCGCCGCCACGAGCGACAGCCCCGCGAAGATCCCGAAGATCGCCCGCGCTGAGAGGAGTGGCTCGCCCCCGGGGCCCAGCGGGGCCCGCAGGCCGCCGTAGGCGAGCGAGGCCAGGAACATGCCGCCAAACAGCAGCAGGTTGGTCGCCGCGAGCACGCCGCCGAGCCGATCGGGTGGGCTGCGTTCCTGCAGGTAGGTTTCGAGCGGCACGTCGAACATGCCGGCCCCGAAGCCGAGCACCACGAGCCACGCGAGCGGTCCCCAGGCGATCGGCGCCCCCGCGGCGAGAAACGGGCCGCCGCACAGGGCGAGCGCCACGAACGCACCCGCCATGATCAGGCCCCCGAGGGGCACGAAGCCGAGGTGGACACGCGGCACGGCGCCGGGCGGCCGCGCGGCCAGCCTCCCGGTGACCACGCTGCCGAGTCCGATGCCCGCCACGAGCGCCACGAGCAGCGGCACCACCTGCGCCTGCGAGGTGGCCCCGGCCTCGGTCGCGAACTGGTCGACGTTGGCCTGGGCCACCGCGCCGATCGCCCAGAAGAACACGATTCCAGCCGTCGCCGCCGCGAGCTCCACGTGCCGGGCGAGCAGGCCGAGATCGGTCCAGGTGCGGGTCAGCGCGTTCCACGCGGGCGGCGCATCGGGGGCCGCCGGCCGCAGTCGGGGCATGCCCGCTGCGGCGATCACGCCGAGGATCGCCGTGCCCACGAGCAGTGCTGCCACCGGCAGGGCCCG
This sequence comes from Planctomycetaceae bacterium, assembly GCA_046076065.1. Taxonomy (GTDB): domain Bacteria; phylum Planctomycetota; class Planctomycetia; order Pirellulales; family UBA1268; genus QWPN01. The sequence continues at coordinate 3,986 of JBJTRH010000027.1, forward strand.
CGCCGCCGCGGTCGCTTCAGCGGCGAGCGGCGTGGCATCGGCCACCCAGTTGCCCGCGGCGGTGCCGGCGAGCACGGCGACGAGCGAGACCAGCGCGAACAGGCCATTGGCCGCCGAGAGCCGTTCCGGTGGCACGGTCTCCGGGATCGCGCCCACCACCGCCGGCGTCATGATCGCCGCCTGCACGCCGATCGCCATCACTGTTCCGAGTAGGAGCCAGAGCCCCAGCGGCAGCCCGAGCCAGCCGGTGGCGTCGGTGAGGCCGAAGCCCACGACCGCCGCCGCCGCGGCCACGATGCCCACCTCGGCGAGCTTGCACCAGCGGATCACCGCCGACTTGGCGTGGCGGTCGGCGAGCGAGCCGGCGAGCCACGAGAAGAGCACGTAGGGCAGCGACAGGCCCACGAGCCCGATCGTGAGCACGAGCGACACCTCGCCCTGGGCCACGAGTCGCTTGCCGAGTCCGATCGCCAGCCACTTGAGCGCGTGGTCGTTGACGAGCGTGAGGCCCCGCACGGCCAGCAGTGCCGCAAAGCCCCCGTGGCCGTGTCGGTCGCGCGAGGAGCCCGAGGGTGGCGGCGCGAGCTCCACGTGCTTCACCTCCGAGAGCGCCCGAAAAGAAGCGGCTCATCGGGGCGGACCGTCCGCCCCCCAGCGGCCGCCGCTTGCCCAGGTTCTTCCGCAAAATGTCAGAGTTTGAGGCCCGTTTGCAAGGCCAACCAGGTCGAACGTATCCTCCATGAACGACGTAGTGATGTGGGTGCTGCCCGGCCGGGGGCACCACCGCCGCTCCGCCCTGGCCGGTTTTCGGCCCCCCGAAGGAGATCGCCATGACCACTCTGCCGCGATGGCTCGTGCGGACGCTCGTCCCCGCTGTCCTGGTGCTCGCCTGCGGCTCGGCGGACGCCCAGGTCGTCTATTACGGCGCCTACCGCCCCGTGGTGGCGGCGCCGGTGATCGCCGCCCCCGTCGTGGCCGCGCCCGCCTACGTGGCCAACTACACGCCCGCCGGCAACTACGCAGCGGTGACCGCGTTCTCGCCGCCGGTGGTGGCGCCCGCCGCCGCGGTGGCGGTGACCTCGAACTACGCGCCGGCCTACACGGCCGGCTATGCCCCGACCTACACGGCGGGCTATGCCCCGGCCGTGGCGGCCCCGGTGGCCGTGACCTCGTACTACGCGCCGACGACCGTCTACTCGCCGGTCGTCAGCGAGGTGGTGGCGGCCCCCGTCACCGCCTACTACGCCCCGGCCGTGGCGGTGCCCCTCTACCGTCGTGGCCCGTTCGGCGGCCTGCGGCCCGTGCGTTCGGCGTACTACATCCCCTACTGACGCCAGTTGCGGTTTCTTGACCGCCCCCCGGCGACACCTATAGTACGGGCGTTACGACGCGGCAGGGACGGACGTCTCCGGGGCCGTCGTAGCGGAAAGGCCCGGATGTCGCGGACGGTCAACATCATCGGAGCCGGTCCCGGCGGCCTCGCCGCCGCGATGCTCCTCGCCCAGTCGGGCGTTCGTGTGCGGGTGCTCGAGCGGCTGGCCGTGCCCGGTGGTCGGACGAGCACGATCGCCACGCCCGAAGGGTTCCGGTTCGACCTCGGCCCCACCTTCTTCCTTTACCCGCGGGTGCTCGACGAGATCTTCGAGACCTGCGGCCGAGACCTCCGGCAGGAGGTCGAGATGGTGCGGCTGGATCCGCAGTACCGGCTGATCTTCGGCACGGGCGGCGAGCTCTCCTGCACGCCGGACGTGGCCCGGATGGAGGCCGAGGTGGCCCGCATCTCGCCGGCCGATCGCGGGGCCTTCACGCGGTTCATGGACAGCACGCGGTCGAAGTTCGAGCGGTTCGCCCCGTTCCTCGAGCAGCCGTTCCAGAGCTGGTTCGACCTCGCCACGCCCGATCTCGTCAAGCTGATGCCGATGCTGAAGCCGTGGCGGAGCCTCGACGCGGAACTCGGCACCTTCTTCAGCGACGAGCGGATCCGGCTGGCGTTCACCTTCCAGTCGAAGTATCTGGGCATGTCGCCCTTCAAGTGCCCGAGCCTGTTCTCGATCCTGTCGTTCCTCGAGTACGAGCACGGGGTGTTTCATCCGATCGGCGGCTGCGGCGCCGTGTCGGAGGCGATGGCCAGGATCGCCACCGAGATGGGCGTGGAGATCCGCTACGAGGAGCCGGTCGAGTCGCTCGCCTTCGCCGGCCGGCGGATCACTGCCGTGAAAACGCCTCGCGGCGAGTATCCGGCCGACGCCACCGTGGTGAACGCCGACTTCGCCCGGACGATGACGCGGCTCGTGCCCGACGCGATCCGCCGCCGCTGGAACGACCGGAAGATCGCGTCGCGGCGGTTCTCCTGCTCGACGTTCATGCTCTACCTGGGCATCGACGGCCGCTACGACGACGTCGCCCACCACACCATCTATCTCTCGGAGAACTACCGCGAGAACCTCGCCGACATCGAGCACCGGCATCGCCTCTCCCGCGATCCGTCGATGTACGTGCAGAACGCGTGCATCACCGACCCCACGCTCGCGCCGGAGGGGATGAGCACGCTCTACCTCCTGATTCCGACCACCCATCGCCACCCGAACGTGGATTGGCGGCGGGAGGCGGCCGGGTATCGGGAGGTGGCCCTCGATCAGCTCGAGCGGCTCGGCATCACGGGCGTTCGCGATCGCATCCGCTACGAGAAGATGATCACGCCCGACGATTGGCAGGACGACTACGAGATCTACCGGGGCGCCACGTTCAACCTCTCCCACGACCTCGGCCAGATGCTGCACATGCGGCCGCACAACCGGTTCGAGGACGTCGAGGGAATGTACCTCGTGGGCGGCGGCACCCATCCCGGCAGCGGGCTTCCCGTGATCTACTCCTCGGCGCGGATCACCTCGGATCTCCTCCTCGGCGACCTCGGCCTCGACGGCTCGGCGGTGCGGCCGCGGCGGGGCAGGGGATCGAAGGCCGCGAGGCCGGCCCCGGCCGCGGTCTGACTCGGGGCGCAGACGCTCACACGCACACATCGGCACACGAGGCACTGACAGCATGATCAGGCAGGCAAAGGGCGACGAACGGGTGGTGGTGGTCGGGGCGGGGCTGGCGGGGCTTGCCGCCGCCTGCACCCTGGCGGCCCGCGGCTACGCGGTCACCCTCTGCGACAAGAACGCCTGGGTCGGCGGCAAGGCGGCCGTGCTCTCCGAGGGCGGCTTCCGGTTCGACATGGGGCCGACGATCCTCACGATTCCCCGCGTGCTCAAGCGGATCTATGCCGAGGCGGGGCTCGACATGGAGAAGTATCTCGACCTCGTGCCGCTCGACCCCCAGTGGCGGAGCTTCTTCGACGACGGCACCACGCTCGATCTCGTGGCCGACGTGCCGGCGATGCGGGCCACGCTCGACGCGTTTGCCCCGGGCTCCGGATCCGGCGACGGCTACGGCCGCTTCATGGCCCTCTCGCAGCGGCTGCACCGGCTCTCCGACGAGTTTTTCTTCTGGCGAAACGTGGGCGGCATGCGGGACATGATCAACGTCCGCAAGAGCCTCTCGGTCGGGTTCATCAAGGAGCTGATCGGCATGCGGCCGGGCCACAGCGTGGCCGGCACCGTGCGGTCCTACGTGCCCGACGCCCGCGCCGCCCAGATGCTCGACCACTACACGCAGTATGTCGGCAGCTGCCCGGAGCAGTCGCCGGCCGTGCTCTGCGGCATCGCCCACATGCAGTCGAACGACGGGGTCTGGTATCCCCGCGGCGGCACCGGCGCCGTGCCGCGGGCGCTGGCCAGCCTGGCCGTCGACCTCGGCGTCGAGATCCGCACCAACACGCCCGTGAAGCGGATCCTCGTGGAAGGGGGCAAGGTGCGGGGCGTGGAGACGGCCGCCGGCGAGACGATCCCCGCCGCCGTCGTCGTCAGCAACTCCGACAGCGTCCGCACGCACCGGGAGCTCGTCGACGGCCCCGCCCGGAAGAAGTTTCTCGGTCGCCGGAAGTACGAGCCCGCCTGCTCCGGCGTGGTGCTCTACCTCGGGCTCGACAAGCGGTACGAGCAGCTTATCCATCACAACTTCGTGTTCTCGCATGACCCGCACGAGGAGTTCGACGCGATCTACCACCGCGGCGAGCCGGCGGCCGACCCGACGTGCTACGTGTGCGCCCCGGCCGTGACCGAACCCGAGGTGGCCATCCCCGGTGGCGAGGCGCTCTACGTGCTCGTGCACACGCCCTACCTCCGGCCGCATCACGACTGGAAGGCGATGCTGCCCGGCTACCGCAACACGATCATCCGCAAGCTCGAGCAGACGGCGGGCATGAAAGACCTCGAGAAGCACATCGTGGTCGAGCGGGCGCTCACCCCCCAGGACATCAACGACCGCTACCACGTGCTCAATGGTGCGATCTACGGGCTTGCGAGCCACGGGAAGTATCTCGGGGCCTTCAAGCCGGCGAATCGTTCACCCGACGTCGAGGGCCTCTACCTCGCCGGTGGCTCGGCGCATCCGGGGCCGGGCATGCCCATGGTGTTGATGTCGGGCTGGATCGCGGCCGACTGCGTCGATCAGGACAAGCTCGTCGGGCAGGCCGGCGGCTCGCGGGTGGCGGTCGGGGTGTGAGCTTGGCGTTGTCCTGGACGCGCCGCCGACCGGAGGTCCATGCTCGGAGCCGGCGGACTTTGCTACGGAGTGCTCTGGCGGAACCCGATGCACCTGGTGAGGCGCAAAGTGCACCGGCTCCTGCGCGTGGACTCCGATCGGCTTTCGCAGTTGGTGCCGCAGTCGCGCGATCGCCGAGGGGCCTCCGCGGCGAGGGCTTCGGGCGGGGAAGTCATTCATGAGTGACGCCGGCCGTGAGCAGCGAGGAGGGAAGGGGGGGGACGGTCTGCCGCCGTTCTCGAGGCCGCTGTTCGGCTGGTTCATGTGGTATGTGCGCGGGTATCTCGCGAAGAACTTTCACGCGGTGCGGCTGCTCACGGAGCAGGCGGGAGGTGCGGCGATCCCAGCGCTCGCGGGTGAACCCGTGATCTTCTATTCGAATCATCCCGGGTGGTGGGATCCGCTCGTGTTCCTGTTCGTGGGCCAGCGGCTGTTCCCCGACCGGATGGTGTATGGGCCGATGGATGCGGCGGCGCTCGGCAAGTATCGATTCATGGAGCGGATCGGGCTGATCGGCATCGACCCGCACGCGCGGGCGGGGGCGGTGCGGTTCCTGAGAACGGTGCGGGCCGCGGGGCGGAGAACCGACGTCATCTACTGGATCACCGCCCAGGGGGAGTTCACCGATCCCCGCGTGCGGCCCGTCGTGCTGCGTCCGGGCGTGGGGCATGCGGCCGCCGCGGCCGACCGTGGCCTGATCGTGCCGCTCGTGCTCGAGTATCCCTTCTGGAACGAGCGTTGCCCCGAGGTGCTCGTGGCGTTTGGGCCGGCGGTGCGGCTCGGCGAGCCGACGACCCGGACTGCCGACGAGTGGAACGACCGTCTCGCCCACGGCCTCGAGGCCGCGGAGGATCGGCTGGCCGCCGCGGCGAAGACCCGTGATCCCGCGGCGTTCACCACGCTCCTGTCGGGCCGCGTGGGGGTGGGCCCGGCCTACGACGTGATCCGCCGCTGCAAGGCCTGGCTGCGCGGGGAGCGGTTCGATGCGTCGCACGGCGGGGAGCCGCCGCGATGAGCCCGGTACTGATCGGCGGCCTCGCGGTCGTGGGCCTGGCACTCGCGGCCCTGCCCGCCGCGCTCACGCTCGCCAACCTCCGGGCCTTTCGGCCTGCGCCGTCGCCGGGCGGCGAGAGGCGCAGGGTCTCGGTGCTCGTGCCGGCCCGCAACGAGGAGCGGGCGATCGGCCGGCTCTGCCGCGACGTGCTCGCGAGCGAGGGCGTGGATCTCGAACTCGTGGTCCTCGACGACTCCAGCGACGACCGCACCGCCGCGATCGTGGGCGACATCGCCGCCGTGGTCGGGTGCGCCTGGTCGCCGGCAGGCCGCTCCCTGCCGGCTGGTGCGGCAAGCAGCACGCCTGCTGGCAGCTGGCGGAGGCGGCCCGGCACGACACCTGGGTGTTTCTCGACGTCGACGTGTCGCCCGCCCCCGCCGCGATCGCGCGGTGCGTCGCCTTCCTCGACGCCTCGGGGGCGGCGCTCGTGAGCGGGTTTCCGCGGCAGGCCACCTCCTGCCTGCTCGACTGGCTGCTCCTGCCGCTGATCCACTTCATCCTGCTGGGGTTCCTGCCGATCGCCCGCAGCCGGCAGGATCGCTCGCCGGGGCTGGCCGCCGGCTGCGGCCAGCTGTTCGTCACCCGCCGCGGCGACTACGAGCGGGCAGGAGGGCACGCCGCCATCCGGGCGTCGCTGCATGACGGCGTGAAACTGCCGCGAGCGTATCGCCGCGCGGGGCTCGCCACCGACATCTTCGACGCGACCGACCTCGCGTCGTGCCGGATGTACGAGCGGAATGCCGACGTCTGGAAAGGGCTTTCGAAGAACGCGACCGAGGGCGTCGGCGCGCCGGCCACGATCGTGCCGTTCACGCTCCTGCTCGCCGGCGGGCAGATCCTTCCGGTGGCGATCCTCGCGTGCGGGCTCGTCGTGGGCTGGCGAGGGTTTTCCGGGTGGGCGATCCCCGTGGCCTGCCTCGCGGCCGGCCTCGTGTGGCTGCCGCGGCTCCTCGAGGCGATCCGGTTCCGGCAGAGCGTTGGCAGCGCCGTCGCACATCCGGTCGGTGTCGCCGTGTTCCTCGCGATCCAGTGGACCGCACTCGTGCGGAAGATTCTCGGCCTCAAGACCTCGTGGCGGGGCCGACCACTCTCCCCGCAGTGAGCGGCTCTCAGCCGCGGCAGGCGAGACGGCGGGCGCGGGTCACCTTCTCGATCGCCTCGCCGACCGTCGGGGCGAGGGCCGTGAGGTGGCCCATCTTGCGTCCCGGCCGCGCTTCCCGCTTGCCGTAGAGATGGAGCCACACGCCCGGCACCGCGAGCGCGGCCGCCCAGTCGGGGTCGCGAGGCGTGCCATCCGAGGCGAACCAGCAGTCGCCGAGCAGGTTGGCCATCGCGGCAGGGGAGCGGAGCGCCGTGGAGCCCAGCGGCAGCCCGCAGACGGCCCGAACCTGCTGCTCGAACTGGCTCGTCTCGCAGGCCTCGATCGTGAGGTGTCCGGAGTTATGCGTCCGCGGGGCGATCTCGTTGACGAGCACGCGGCCGTCCCGCGTCACGAAAAACTCCACGCAGGCCACGCCCACGACACCCAGCGCTTCGAGAATTTCTCCGGTCATGCCGACGGCGTCGTCGAGCACGCGCTGCGGCAGGCCGGCGGGCACGCTCGACACGTCGAGGATGTGGTTGGCGTGGGCGTTGCGCGACGGGGGAAACACGACGAGCGAGCCGTCGACCCCGCGGGCGGCGACCACGGAGATCTCGCAGTCGAAGTCGACGAATCCCTCGAGCACCAGCTCTCGCGGCCCCTCCGTTCCCTCGCCGAGAGCCTCCCAGGCCGCGTCGACGTCGGCCGGGGCGAGCAGCTTCCGCTGCCCTTTGCCGTCGTAGCCGAATGCGGCCGTCTTCAGCACGCCGGGCAGTCCGATCTCCGCTACGGCCCGCCGCAGTTCCTCCCGCGAGCGGACGATGCGGTAGGGGGCGCAGGCGATCCCGTACCGGGTCAGAAACGTCTTCTCGCGAGCCCGATTCTGTGTCGTGAACAGCACCTCCGGATCGGGCCGCACGGGCACATTTCCCGTGAGCGCCCGGCCGGCCTCGGCAGGAATGTTCTCGAACTCGAACGTCACGGCATCGCAGTCGGCGGCAAACCGGGCGAGCAGGCTCTCATCGGTGTAGCGGCCCACATGAAGCCGGTCGCAGTGAATCGCCGCCGGGCAGTCGGCTACGTCGGAGATCGCCTCCACGCGATAGCCCATCCGCTTGGCCGCCGCCGCGAACATCGCCCCGAGCTGGCCGCCGCCGAGGATGCCGAGCGTGCCGCCGGGGAGAATCGGGCCCGCCGTGCCAGTCACGGTCACCGCTCCGCTCTCGCCGCGTCGTCGAGCGACTCGGCCAGCACGCGGTCGGTCTGGGCCTTCCGCCAGGCGACGAGCCGGTCGCGGAGCGACGCATCCTCGAGGGCCAGGATGGAGATCGCCAGGATCGCGGCGTTGGCGGCCCCTGCCGGTCCGATCGCCAGCGTGCCCACCGGCACGCCCGCCGGCATCTGCACGATCGAGAGCAGCGAGTCGACACCGCGAAGCATCGACGACTCGACCGGCACGCCGAGCACCGGGAGATGGGTCTGGGCCGCCAGCATGCCGGGGAGGTGAGCCGCGCCGCCGGCACCGGCGATGATCACCTTCAGTCCGCGGTCGGCGGCCGCGGCCGCGAACTCCGCGAGCTTGCCGGGCGTGCGGTGGGCCGACACGATCTCCGCGAGGTGCGGCACGCCGAACTCCTCGAGGATCGCGGCGGCCCGCTGGAGCGTGGGCCAATCCGAGCGGCTGCCCATCGCGATGCCGACGACGGGCTGGGCTGGTGTGCGCACGAAAACGGCTCCTGGCGGCGGGACGACCGCGTCATCTTGCTCGCGTCGATCCGGCGTTGCAAGGTAGCCCGCATGGCCCGCCCGCTGCCCCCGATCCTGCGCTGCCCGTGGCCCGCCGCGGCCATCGACCCGCCCGCCGGCGTCGCTGAGCCGATCGCCCGCGCGATCGAGGTGCTGAAGCGGGGCGGCCTCGTCGCGATTCCCACCGAGACGGTCTACGGCCTGGCGGCCGACGCCCTCGACGAGGAGGCGGTGGCCGGCATCTTCCGCGCGAAGGGACGACCGTCGACGAATCCGATCATCGTGCACGTGGCCGACGTCGCCATGGCCCGCTCGCTGGCTGCGTCATGGCCCGCGTCGGCCGATGCGATCGCCTCGCGGTTCTGGCCCGGGCCGGTCACGGTGGTCGTGCCGCGCGGACCGAGGATCCCCGAGATCGTCACGGCCGGTGGCTCGACCGTGGCTCTCCGCTGCCCCGCCCATCCGCTCGCGCGGCGGCTGATCGCCGAGTCGGGCATTCCGCTCGCCGCTCCCAGCGCCAACCGCTCCGAGGCGGTCTCGCCGACGACGGCCCACCATGTGCTCGAAGGGCTCGGCAACCGCGTCGACCTGATCCTCGACGGCGGCCCGTGCACGAAGGGGATCGAGTCGACCGTCATCGACTGCACGACCTCGCCGCCGTGCATCCTCCGCCCGGGTCCACTGTCGCGGGCCGAACTCGAGGCGGCGATCGGCGGCCCGGTCGCATGGCCCGAGGCGATCGCGGCGGACGGGCCATCGAGGTCACCCGGCCAGCAGGCCCGCCACTACGCCCCTCGAACCACGCTCGAGGTCCGCAGCGACGCGACCGAGCGGGTGGCGACGCTCGTCGGCGAGGGCAGGCGAGTCGGCTGGTTGACGTCGCGCACCGACGATGCCGAGCTTCGGCGGCTGGCCGCGTCGTCGCGAGACCTCCTCATCGTGCCGATGCCGGCGGATGCGGAAGGGTTCGCGGCCCGGCTCTATGCCACGCTCCACGCGCTCGACCAGCGGCAGCTCGACTGCATCGTCGTGGACGAGCCGCCCGAGGCCGACGACTGGCGGGCGGTGCGGGATCGGCTGTCGCGGGCGGCCGCGCGGTAGCGAGCCGTGCGCGTCAGGAAGCCGCACTCGTGTCAGCGATGCGGGCTGCGGGCTCATGCGGCGGCGAGGGATAGCCCGTGCCCCGTCGCCGGACGTTCACCTCGGCCTTCGTGGCCTCGGCTCACTCGGATGCCGCCGGCGCTTTGCCATCCTGGCTGCGCTTGGCGGCATACGCCGGCTGGCGGGGCACGGGCAATCCCTCGCTGAGTTCGTTCTCCAGGAAGCCGCCATGTGGCGCTGGCGATATCTCAGGAAGCCGCAATCGCGTGAGCGATGCGGGCCTGCCGTCGGCTCACGGGGCATGGGCAGCCCGAGCGGAGTTCGTGACCGGTTACGCCGCGGCGGGGCTGAGGATTTCTTTCAGGGCGGCGGCGATCTCCGGGTACTGAAACTGAAAGCCCGTGTCGATCGCCACCCTGGGGATCACCCGCTGCGAGGCGAAGAGTACCTGGGCAAACTCGCCGAACACGATTTGCAGGCCGATGTACGGCGCGGGCATGAACGCCGGCCGCCGGAGCTGCCGGCCGAGCGCCTTCGTGAACTCGGAGTTGCGGACCGGATTCGGTGCGACTGCGTTCATCGGCCCCCGGATCGAGGCCCGATCGGCGGCGTGTACGTAGAGCCGGGCGAGGTCGTCGACGTGGATCCACGGCATCCACTGCCGGCCGTTCCCCAGCGGCCCGCCGGCGCCGAGTTTGAAGGGCGTGAGCATCTTCGCCAGCGCGCCGCCAGGGCCCAGCACGATTCCCGTGCGCTCCGTCACCACCCGCACGCCGACCTCCTCCGCCGCCATCGCCTCCCGCTCCCAGGCCACGCACACGTCGGCCAGGAAATCGCGGGCCGGGGCAGCCGACTCGGTGAGCTCCTCCTCCCCGCGGTCGCCGTAGTAGCCCACTGCCGATGCCGACACGAGCACCCCGGGCTTCGTCCCGGCCTGCCGCAGGCCCTGCACCAGGTTGCGTGTGCCGATCACGCGGCTGTCGCGAATTCGCGCCTTCTGAGCGGCCGACCAGCGACGCTCCGCCACCGATTCCCCGGCGAGGTGAAACACCGCATCGACGCCCTCGAAGGCTTCGGCGGGGGGCGGGCCTGCCAGCGGATCCCAGCCGATGATCCGGCCCGCCAGACCGCCGATCGACCGCCGGGCGCGGTCGGGATTCCGCGACAGCACCGTCGGTCGGTCGAGCAGACGAAGGAGCCGCGGGCCCACCATTCCAGAGCCGCCGGTCACCAGAGCCGTCATCACGCACCTCGTCGGGGTCGTCTGCATGGGCGCCGTTGGCGGAGGCCGCAGCGACCCGCCTGTACCATACGGCGGCGGAAGTATAGACAGATTCTCCCTCCCCGGCCTCTCCGCCCCTGCCGTCCGTGATTCCGCTTCCGTTTCCGCCGCGCAGCAGCCTCCGTCGCGACCTGCTCGTGTCGACGATCGACGCGATGGCGTTCAGCGTGATGGTGGGCTGCGGCGAAACCTACTTCGCCGCCTTCGCCCTCGCGCTCGGGCTGGGGCCGGTGGCCGCCGGCATGGTGGCCGCGGTCCCGGTGCTCGTCGGGGCGGTGATCCAGCTCGCCGCCCCCCTCGGCGTGGCGCGGCTGGGCAGCAACCGCCGCTGGGTGATCGCGTGCACGATCGTGCAGGCATCGTGCTTCGTGCCCATGGTGGCGTGGGCGCTCCGCGGGCACGCCACGCTCTGGGAGCTGCTCGTGGCGGCGTCGGTCTACTGGTCGGCCGGCATGGCGGGCGTGCCCGCGTGGACGGCCTGGATGGCGACGCTCGTGCCCGAGAACCTCCGCACGCCCTACTTCGCCCACCGCAACCGCCTCGGCCAGTTCGGCGTGTTCCTCGGGTTCATGGCGAGCGGGCTGGTGCTGCAGTGGGGCGAGCGGCATGCCGCCGTGCTCCCCACGTTCGCTGCCATGTTCGCCGCGGCCGGTGCCGCGCGGCTCGTGTCCACCGCATGTCTGTGGTCATGCCGCGAGCCGCGCCGGGCCACTGCGGAGCCGGTGGCAGCGGTGCCCGTCCGGCAGCGGATCGCCGACGGCCTCCGCCGCATGGCCGGGCGGCGGTCGGGGCCGCTCGTCGCCTACCTGTGCTGCTTCGTGTTCGGCGCGCAGATGGCGGCCCCCTATTTCACGCCCTACATGCTCCGCGAGCTCGGCTTCTCGTACCACGCGTTCATGCTCGTGGTCGGCACCAGCTTCCTCGCCAAGGCGGTGCTGCTGCCCTCGATCGGCAGGCTGGCATCGCGGCTCGGGGCGCTGCGGCTCCTGGGGCTGGCGAGCCTCGCGATCGTGCCGCTGGCGATGCTCTGGCTTCCCTCGCGAAGCGTGGCCTACCTGTGCTGCGTGCAGGTCGCCGCGGGGGCATGCTGGGCGAGCTACGAGCTTGCGGTGATGCTCGTGTTCTTCGAGGAGTTCGATCAGCGGGAGCGGACGGGCGTGGTCACGCTCTACAACCTGGGCATCGCCGTGGCCACCGTCGCCGGGGCAGGGTGCGGCGGCCTGCTGCTCCGCACGCTCGGCGAGACCTGGCAGGCCTATGCGGCGGTGTTCGCCGTCTCGTGCGTTGCGCGGCTGGCGGCGCTGCCGATCCTGCGGCGGGCCGTGCTCACCCCGCCGGCATCCTAGCCTCGTTTCCGAGGCTATCGAGGAAGTTCTTCGCCTTGCCGAAGTCGCCCGCGGTGTACTCGTTGATCCGCCGCGTCAGCGCGTCGATGAACTGCCCCACGGTCTGCTGGATCGCCTGGTAGTCGGAGTAGGGGATGCTGCCGCCGGAGGCGGCCCGGTGCGAGAACAGCGTGTCGAGCTTCTCGCGATACGGCTTGTAGCCGTCGTCGGTGAGGAGCGGCGGATACTCGATGTGCCCCGTGGCGGGGTCGAGTTGCGTGGAGCGGAGCCGCGAGGGCATCTTCTGCGCGGCCATGCGAATCGCCTGCTCCTGCGTGACCGGAGGACCGTCTTCCTCGGCCCGCTTCTCGCGGTTCACCTTCCGCATCTCGAAGTAGGTCTCGGTCCAGCGGAGACGATTCTGGATGTCTTGCGTCTTCGCCTCCTCCCAGTTCTTCGCGGCCTCCGAGTTCTGGAGATTCTGGTAGCCCTGGGCCCGCATCATCTCCGACATGCCGTAGTCGGCCCCCTGCTGGGCCGTGGATGCATACCCGCCGCGGTTGAACCCGAAGCCACCCCACTGGGCCCGGGCCGAGGGCATCGGCTGCAGCACGAGAGCGACGAAGAGCAGGGAGATGCCGGGCAGGGTGAATGAACGCATGCTGATCCTCGGGGGCTCGAAGCCAGGCGGGGACGGATCCCGCAAAAACCGACGGTGCCGAAAAACCGGCGACAAGTATACTCAGCGAGCCTTTTGGCGGCGACGGAGATCTTGAAGCAGGTGGGCGGGTGGAATCCCGCCGCCTCGTCGCCGTCGCGACTCTGTCTCGGGGAGCACGCTCAGCATGATCCGGTTCGATCGTGAGTCATCGTGGGCCGTCGTGGCCGTGACCTCGCTCCTCACTCTTGCAGGATGCGCCGATCAGCCGCCGGCTCCGCGGCCTACGAAGCCCGTGGCCGAGGTCGTGGAGCCCGTCGAGCGGGCCGCGACCGACGTGGCGGCCGCTCCCGAGCCCGCGGCCCCGGGCGGGGCGGTCGCTGCGGATGGCGTTCCGGCGATCTCTGTCCTCGTGGAAAAGCTCGCCGCGGCCACGGGCGAGGACGAACGGGTGGCCGTGATCGACGAGATCGGCGCCGTCGGTCAAAACGCCCTGCCTGCGGTCGACGGCCTCGTCGCGGCGTTTGCCGACACCGAGCCACGCGTCCGCTGGCATGCGGCCCGCGCCATCGGCCTGATCGGCGAGGACGCGAGGTCGACGCTGCCCCGGCTGCTGGCGCTCCTCGACGACTCCGATCCGCTCGTGGTGACGCAGGCCGCGGCGGCCATCGCCCGCATTCGCGAGGACGACGGTCGGCCCCGCATCCCCGATGCCGACGCGGCCGCCTACGCGACGGCCGTGGAGCCACTGGGCAAGACGGCGGTCCATCCCGATCCTCGCGCTCGCCGCGCTGCGGTGCGGGCCCTCCGCGTGCTGTCGCCGTCGCTGGCGGCGATGGCGCCGATCGTCTCGAAGCACCTGGCCGACGCCGATCCCACGGTGGTGCTCGGCGCGCTCCACACGCTGGCCGACATGGGCGACGACGCGGTGCCGTTCCTGATGGAAGCCATGAAGGACCCGAAGTCGCGGTACTGGGCCGAGGTGGCTCTGGCTGAGATCGGCGACGAGGCGGCCCCCGCAGCCGAGTCGCTCGCTGGACTGGTGGCCGAGGGCGAGACCGAAGAGCGGCTGCAGGCGATCCTCACGCTGGGCTCCATCGGCGACAAGGCCGCGGCGGCGGCGCCAGCGATCGTGAAGGTGCTGGAGTCGGGGGATCCGTCGCTGGGCCTGGCTTCCGCCTTCGCACTCGGGCGGCTCAAGGCCGCGGGTGCCGACGAGGCGCTGACGAAGGCGGCCGCATCAGACGACTCCTTTCTGGCGGCTGTCGCGGCGTGGGCCCTCGCCCGCATCCACCCCGACGACCGGGCTCTCGTCGATCAGGCGCTCGCCCGGCTTCGCAAGGGCATCGCGAATCCGGATGCCGAGGCCCGCGAAGCCGCGGTGACAGGGCTCTCGTCGCTCGCCGAGGGGATGGCCGCCGCCGACCGCGCGGGGCTCGCCGCCGAACTCGTGCCGCTCCTCGCCGACCAGGAGCGCGACGTGGGGCGGGCAGCCGGAGCGGCGTTGATCCGCCTCGGCGCCGATGCGGCACCGGCGATTCGGGCGAAGCTGTCCGATCCGGCCGTGCGGCTCCAGCTGATGGAGGTCATCGCCGCGCTGGGGTCGTCGGCGAAGGCCGCCGTGCCGGAACTGGTGACCGCCCTCGGCGATCCGCAGGCTCGAGGCGAGGCCGCCGTGGCGGTGGCCGCGATCGGGGCCGATGCCGCCGAAGCGGTGCCAACGCTCGGGTCGCTGCTGGCCGACGCGCAGGCCGATCCCGGCATCCGCTATGCAGCCTGCTACGCCTTGGGCCGGATGGGGCCCGCCGCCATCGCCGCCGAGCCGGTGATCCGCGGCCTCACGGAGTCGAAGGATGAGCTGATGGCGACCGTGGCCGTCTGGGCGGCCCTGCGGATCAAGCCCGACGACGCCTCGCTGTTCGCCAGCGCGGTTCCGCGGCTGAGGCGGGCGCTCCGCAACGACAGCGAACTCGTCCGCCTCGAGGCGGCGGTGGCACTCGGCGACATCGGCCCTGCCGCCGCGGCCGCGATCCCGATCCTCGAACTCGTCGCCGAGGACGACCCGGTCAAGCAGGTGCGGCAGGCTGCCGCCACGGCGCTTCCCAAGATTCGGGCGAACTGAGCCGCTGGTCCGCGGACGGCCGCGTCACCCTGCCCGCTGCAGGACCGACCGGGCCGCGAGTTCGTCGATCTTCGCCTTCGGGAGGCTCGTCCATGCCGCGGCTCGCTCGACGAAGACGACCGTCCGCGGGCCGGTGACCCGCTGCAGGAAGAACCAGCACCTTGAGAGGTGCCCTTCCGGATTGTCCGCCGAGATCAGCACGAGGTCGAACACGCCGAGGTGGTTGCAGACGCGGGCCAGTCCGGTGTCGATGCTGCCGGGCACGAGCTGCACCCGGGCCCGCCCGCGGAGCCGCTGGTGGGCTTCCTTGAGCGACACGCCTGGCGGATCGGTCGGCGAGCGGCTCTCGAACGGGTCGAGGCCGACGTAGGCGAGATCGGCCGCAGGCGTCGCCGCGGCGGCCACTTCGAGCAGTCGCTCCGTCCTCGCCAGCGTGCCCACGCCCAGTTCGAGGATTCGCGTCGGCGGCTGCCGAAGGGCGTGGCGGTAGAGAACCCGTTCACCGGCCGGCCTGGAGAGCCGGGTCAGCCACAGCGAGCGTAGAAATCCGAGCCGACCCATGGTGGTCTGGTTCCAGCGTCCCCCCAAAAGTCACCCGGTCGAAATCGGCGGACGGGCGGACGCCGCTGGAAGATCGCGGTCGCCGGCGGCAGACCTTGCCGAACCGCCACGCGCCGGAAAAACGTCGCGTCCGGTCGTCGCCGACGTCTGGTAAAGTACGTTCCGACAGGTCCGTATTCCTCTCCCTCCCGCCACCATGCCCACGTCTCCCCGCACGCTGCTCGACAAGATCTGGGACGACCACGTCGTCTGTTCCCCCGCCGGCGAACTGCCGCTGCTCTACATCGACCGGCATCTGGTCCATGAGGTCACGAGCCCCCAGGCCTTCGAGGCCCTGCGGCTGGCCGGACGGCGGGTCCGCCGGCCGGAGGCGACGTTCGCGACGCCCGACCACAACGTCCCGACGTCCGATCGCCGACTGCCGATCGCCGACCCGGTCTCCAAGCAGCAGATTGACACGCTGCGGGCCAACTGCCGCGAGTTCGGGGTGCGGCTGTTCGATCTCGACGACGCCGACCAGGGCATCGTGCACGTGATCGGACCCGAACTCGGGATCACGCAGCCCGGCATGACGATCGTCTGCGGCGACAGCCACACCGCCACCCACGGCGCGCTCGGCGCCCTCGCGTTCGGCATCGGCACCAGCGAGGTCGAGCACGTGCTCGCCACGCAGACGCTCCGCCAGGCGAAGCCGAAGTCGCTCGAGGTCCGGGTCGACGGGCCGCTGCCGCTGGGCGTGACCGCCAAGGACATCGTGCTCTACGTCATCGGCCGGCTGTCGACCGAAGGGGGTGTCGGCCACGTGATCGAGTACACGGGCGAGTGCATCCGCGGGTTCGGCATGGAGCAGCGGATGACGATCTGCAACATGTCGATCGAGGCGGGAGCCCGGGCCGGCATGATCGCGCCGGATGCGATCACCTTCGACTATCTCCGGGGACGCGACTTCGCCCCGCGGGACTTCGACGCGGCGGTCGCCCGCTGGGAGCGGCTGCCGAGCGAT
The DNA here is from genome assembly GCA_046076065.1 of Planctomycetaceae bacterium. GTDB lineage: Bacteria > Planctomycetota > Planctomycetia > Pirellulales > UBA1268 > QWPN01. The sequence goes on from JBJTRH010000027.1 coordinate 20,563, forward strand.
CCCGGCGCGGCCTACGACCGCGTGGAGGTGTTCCGCGCGGCCGGTGTGGTGCCGCAGGTGACGTGGGGCACGAACCCGGCGCAGGTCACGGGCGTCGATGCCGCCGTGCCCGACCCCGGTGGGTTTTCGGATCCCAACGACCGCTCGAGCGCGGAGCGGGCCCTCGACTACATGGGGCTCCGCGCGGGCACGCGGATCGTCGACATTCCCCTCGACCGCGTGTTCATCGGCTCGTGCACCAACAGCCGCATCGAGGATCTGCGGGCCGCCGCCCTCGTGGTGCGGGGGCATCGCGTGTCGCCCCGCGTGAGCGCGATGGTGGTGCCCGGCAGCGGCCGCGTGAAGCGGCAGGCCGAGGCCGAAGGCCTCGACAGGGTGTTTCGGGACGCCGGCTTCGACTGGCGGGAGGCCGGCTGCAGCATGTGCCTCGGCATGAACCCCGACACGCTCACCCCGGGGCAACGGTGCGCGTCGACCAGCAACCGCAACTTCGAGGGGCGGCAGGGCAAGGGGGGGCGCACCCACCTCGTGTCGCCCGCGATGGCCGCGGCAGCCGCCGTGGCCGGCCATTTCGTCGACATTCGCGACTGGCAGTACAAGTAGGAGTTGAGTCGTCATGCAGGCCTTCACCACGCACACCGGCGTCGTCGCTGCCCTCGACCGGGCCAACGTCGACACCGACCAGATCATCCCCAAGCAGTTCCTCAAGCGGATCGAGCGGACGGGGTTCGGGCAGTTTCTGTTCTGCGACTGGCGGTTTCTCGCCGACGGCTCGCCGAACCCCGACTTCGAGCTCAACAAGCCCGCAGCGGCGGGCGCGAGTGTGCTCGTGGCGCGGCGCAACTTCGGCTGCGGTTCGAGCCGGGAGCATGCCCCCTGGGCGCTGGCCGACTACGGGTTTCGGGCGGTGATCGCCCCCACCTTCGCCGACATCTTCTTCAACAACTGCTTTCAAAACGGCATGGTGCCGATCCGCCTCGACGAGGCCGACGTCGAGGAACTGTTTCGACGTGCGGCCGCCGCCGCGGCCGCGGGCGGGCAGTATCGGCTGACGGTCGACCTGCGGGCCTGCACCGTCGCCGACGACTCCGGCTTCTCGCGTTCGTTCACGGTGGATCCCTTCCGGCGGCAGTGCCTCCTCGAAGGGCTCGACGACATCGGACTCTCGCTCCGCCACGCCGACGCGATCACCGCCTGGGAACACGCCCACGGCCTGCCCGCGGTCGCGGGGTGAAGGGATGATCCCGCCGCGGCCTTCCGCCGTGCTCGCGAGTGCGTGGTGCGTCGTGTGCTCGATGGGCCTCGCGGCCGGGCCGACGGGGGCGAGCGGGAGCGGAGCCCTCGTCGCGGCGACCGCCGTGCGGCTGCTCGAGAGCACGGCAGCCATGGGGAGCCTCGCGGTGTCGGCCAACGGTCAGACGGTGTATCTCGTGGATGCCGGAACCGGGGCGATCGGTGCCGTCGATCCCTTCGACCCGCGCCGGCGTCGCGACGTCGTTTCAGCGCCGGCGTCCGACGAGGGCCGCCCGGTGGCGATCGGCTGCCTGCCGGGCGACGTGCTCGCTGCCGTGTGGCGTCACCGCGATGCGTGGGAGCTCCGGACGCATCGGATGCGGCCGGGCGAGACTGCGGATCCAGCCCGTCCCGAGGGCCGTGTGCCGCTTGGCGACGCCGCCGGAACCGGCGACCGGGTCGCGGTGGTGGTGAGCCGGACTCGCGATTGGCTCGCGGTCACGGGGCTGCCGCGGCCACTGCCGCCGGTGGTGCGGGGCGTGTTCGCGGGGGCCGGCGTGCGGCTGCTGCCGTCTCTCGAGAGCGGCCCTGACGACCCCCGGCCTGTCGCCGCGACGGTGAGCCCCGCCGACGAACTGGTGCTCGTGGAGGCGGTGGGCGACGGCGAGGCGAGGATCGCCTTCCTGACGCCGTCAGGAAGGCCGCTGCTCCGCGTGCGTGCGGGCCTCTCGGACGTGCGGAGCGTGGCCTTCAGTCGCCGCGATGGCCGGCTGTGGGCGACCGCGGGGTCCGGGAGCGGCGGACCCGCCGGCCTCTGGCGGCTCGATGCCGAGATCCTGGCGGGCGAGCAGGCGGTGAGGGCGGTGGCGGTGCAGGGGCCGGCTGATCCGCGGGCGCTGGTCGACGTGCCGGGCGAGTCGTTGGTGGTGGTCGAGGGCGGGCCTCGGCCGACCCTGGTGCGGATCGACGTCGAAGACAAGGAGAAGCCGTGAGCGGATCGCGACGCGAGAAGATCGAGGCACTCTTGAAGGACGAGCCGGGCGACGTGTTCCTGCGCTACAGCCTCGCGCTGGAGCTGGAGTCGGCGGGCGAATGGGAGGCGGGCCTCGAGATCCTCGAGCAGCTCGCCCGAGAGACGCCCCCCTATGTTCCCGCCTTCCACATGGCGGGCAGGCACCTCGTCGCCCACGGCCGGATCGACGACGCCCGCCGTGCGCTCCGCGAGGGCATCGATGCCGCCCGCGCGGCCGGCGAGTCGCACGCCGCGGCCGAGATGGCCGAACTGCTCGCGAGCCTCGGCGCGGCGGGCGAAGGCTGACCGCGGCCCACGGCCGAGGCCGGGATCAGCAGACGGCGGGCGCCGGCTCCGCGGCTTCTGAGCCGCGGGTGATCGTGAATCCCAGATCCTCGATCATGCGGTAGTCGGCCTCGGGCAGCTGGCCCTTGGTCGTCAGGTAATCGCCCACGAACATCGAGTTGGCCGCGTAGAGGCCGAGGGCCTGCAGGCTGCCGAGGTGGAGCTCCCGGCCGCCGGCGATGCGGATCTCGGCCGCCGGGTTCACCAGCCGCATCATCGCCAGCCCGCGGAGGCAGTCGCGGGGCGTGACCTTGTCGACGCCCTCGAGCGGCGTGCCGTCGATGGCGTTGAGGAAGTTCAGCGGGATCGATTCGACCTCGAGCGCCCGGAGTTCGAACGCCATGTCGATCAGGTCGTCGTGCTGCTCTCCCATCCCCATGATTCCGCCGCTGCACAGCTGCAGTCCGGCGGCGCGGCAGGCGGCGAGCGTGGCCACGCGATCGGCGTAGGTGTGGGTGGTGCAGACCTCGCCGTAGTGGCGTTCGCTGGTGTTGAGGTTGTGGTTGA
>JBJTRH010000028.1:0-2478 GCA_046076065.1 Planctomycetaceae bacterium
AGGAGATTCTCGTGCGAGAGCATCACCCCCTTGGGCGTGCCGGTCGAGCCGCTGGTGTACTGGAGGAACGCGAGCGTATCGCCGTCGATGTCGGGCCGGTCCCAGCGGTCGGCCCAGCTCGGCTCGAGTTCGCTGTCGACCTTCCAGATCAGGTGCTCGAGGCTCGGCGCCGTCGCCCGCAGGGCGTCGAAGCGGTCGAGCACGTCGCGGGTCGTCAGCGCGACCGACGCGTCGGCGTCGGCGGCGATGGCCTCGATCCGCTCCACCGACCGGTTCTTGCGGGGCGGGTAGGCCGGCACCGCGATCGCGCCCCCGTAGAGGCAGCCCATGAACGCCGCGATGAAGTCGAGGCCGGACGGATAGAGCAGCAGCACCCGCTTGCCCACCATGCCCTTGTCCATCAGCCATGCGCCCAGGGCCCGTGCCTTCCGATCGAGCTGGGCGTACGTGATGTTGAGTTCCTCGTGCTCACCATCCACGAGGAACGTGAAGGCCCGATCATGGGGCCGGTAGGCGGCCCGCTGCCGCAGGAGGTCGACGATCGTGGGGGCGAACGACGCCTCGTTGGTGGGATTTGGGATCACGCGCGGACGGCCTCCACCCTCTGTTCCCCGGCAAACCGGCCCCAGGGGGCCGGAACAGAACCCGACCGTGGGACTTCGGCAGGAAACCCCCTGGTTGCCCACATTTTAGCCCTCCCGCCAGATCAACCAGAATTAACGGACAGGGCGGCCGAAAGCTGGTTTCGCCCGGGATTTCGCCGGTTGCGGTCGCATCGGGTGGGGGGCTGCGCAAGGTCTGACGGCCTGCGCGGGCGGCGGTCGACGGTCTTACGCGTCGCCGAAGAACGTCTTCACGAGGTGCACGAAGTCGTCCGGCGGGATGTCTTCGGCGCGGATGTCGGGCGGCAGGCCGAGGTCGGCGTACAGACGCTCGACCCGCTCGCGGGCGGCGTCGGTCTGCTTGCCGCCGGCGAGGCGGAGGAGCACGCCCCGGAGCACCTTGCGGCGGTGGCAGAACACGTCGCGAACGAACTCGTGGAACCGGGCGAGGTCGCCGATCGCGGCCCGCCGCTCCGGCTCGATGTCGAGCCGCACGATCGCGGAGTCGACCTTCGGCCGTGGCCAGAACACGCTCGGCGGCAGCACCCGCACGATTTCGCCCCGGCACTGGGCGCCGACCCACACGGAGAGGGCGTTGTAGGAGTGCGTGCCGGCCACGGCGGTCATCCGCTCCGCCATCTCCCGCTGCACCGTCACCACCGCCGCGTCGAAGGGCCGCGGCAGGGCGAGCAGATTGGAGATCACGGGGGTGGCAACGCAGTAGGGGAGATTGGCCACGAGCAGCAGCCGGCCCCGCGGGGATGCGGCGAGCGCGGCGTCCACCGCGCCGAGCAGGTCCGGCGCGAAGCGATGCTTGCCAGCGAGCGCATCCCCCTCTACGAGCGTGACGTTCGTGCGGTCGACGAGGCGTTCGCGGGCCAGCTGCGCCAGCCGCGGATCGATCTCCGCGGTGACCACGTGCGCCGCCAGGGCACTCGTCCGCTCGGTCACCACGCCCGTGCCGGGGCCCACCTCGAGCACCACGTCGTCCGGGCCGATCGCAGCCGACTTCACGAGGAGGTCGACGAGATTCAGGTCGACCAGGAAGTTCTGGCCCCGCCGGGCGTCGATGGTGAACCCGACCTGCTTGAAGAGTTCCTTCAGGTAGGCCGTCGTCTGCCGAGGCGGCGGCGGCTGGGCGGGAGACTCGCTGTCGTGCGTCATGAGGCCTGCCGCGCCGCCAGCCAGCGGTCCACGTACTTGAACATGAGGTCGGTCTCGAGGTTGACGCCGTCCCCCTCCGCGAGCGAGCCGAGCGTGGTGTGCGCCAGCGTGTGCGGGATCAGGGCCACGCTGAAGTCGGTCGGCGTCACGTCGACGACCGTGAGGCTCACGCCATCGACCGCCACCGAGCCCTTGCCGGCCATCTGGGCGAGCAGGTGCGGCGGGGCCGAGAAGCGGCAGGTGACCCAGTCGCCTTCCGTGATCCGCGAGGCGAGCCGCCCGACGCCGTCGACGTGGCCCGTCACAAGATGGCCACCGAGTCGATCCGAGAGCTTCAGCGAGCGCTCGAGGTTCACCGCCGCGCCGCTCGTGAGGCGGCCGAGGGTGGTGCGGGCGAGCGTCTCGGGGCCGAGTTCGAAGGTCAGCCGCGGCCCGTCGCCGGCCACGACCGAAAGGCAGCAGCCGCTCGTGCAGATGCTGTCGCCAATCGCGGCATCCACCGCCACGGGCCCCGCATTCACCACCAGCCGCAGGCCAGGCGGCTCAGGCACGGCCTCGACGACGCGGCCGAGCGATTCGACGAGGCCGGTGAACATGCGGAGGCACGGAGATGGAGGACGCGGGGGATGCGACCGCGAGGATACCCGCCGCGCGGCCCCGACGACAGCGGCCCGCCGCGCCGCCGGGTCTGGCCTTGCTTCCCGGGGCGCGG
>JBJTRH010000029.1:0-8510 GCA_046076065.1 Planctomycetaceae bacterium
GCGCTCACCGCCGACGAGATCGCCGAGACGGCCGAGTTCTTCTCGTTCGGCACCAACGACCTCACCCAGACGTGCCTCGGCATGAGCCGCGACGACATGGGGTCGTTCCTCGGGACGTACACCGACGAGGGCATCTTCAAGGCCAATCCTTTCGCGTCGATCGATGCGTCGGGCGTGGGCCAGCTCATGGAGATCGCCGTCGAGAAGGGCCGCAAGAGCCGCAAGGACATCAAGCTCGGCATCTGCGGCGAGCACGGCGGCGATCCCCACTCGGTGGTGTTCTGCCACCACGTGGGCCTCGACTATGTGAGCTGCTCGCCGTTCCGTCTGCCGGTGGCCCGGCTGGCGGCCGCCCAGGCCGCGCTCGGCAAGACTTACTGATATCACGCCCGCCGGGCCATCCATGGCCCCGGTGGGCTTGGGCTGTCGCGGGTGCAGCCTAGGTGCACCCGGACAGCCGCTCTCGCCCTCCGGGCTCGTTCACGCCCGCACCGCCCTCGTGGCCGGTGCGGGCTGGATGGTAGGGCCGGCCATCCAGGCCGGCGGCATGCGGTGCCGCGCACGACGGTGGTCGAGCGAGGGGCTGCCCATGCCCCGGGAGCCGGCGTTTGAGTCCTCTGCGGAGCCACGATGGCGAAGCAGAGGAATCACCGAGCGAGCGAAGCCCAGGATGGGCGCAGCGAGCGTCCGGCGACGGGGCATGGGCAGCCCCGAGCGGCGAGGCGGACTCCGGCGCTTCCCTGCCAGCGAGCGTCGCCGAGTCGCGGCTACACTCGCCGCATGGACCTCTCACCCGAAGGCCAGCGGCTCGCGGTCATCGTCGCAGCGGTGATCGTGCTCTGGTTCACCGAGGCCCTGCCCCTCGCCGTGACGGCGTTGCTCGGCGCCGTGGCCTGCGTCGTGGCCGGGGTGGCGTTGGCGAAGGAGGTCTTCCGGCCCTTCGCCGATCCGCTGATCTTCCTGTTCATCGGGTCGTTTCTGCTGGCCGAGGCGATCCGTCAGCACCGGCTCGACCGGCGGCTCGCCTATGCGGTGCTGGCGGCCCCGGCCGTGGGGGAGCGGCCGGTCGGCATCCTCGCGGCGGTTGTCGCCGTCTCGGCCGCCATCAGCGGGTTCATCTCCAACACGGTCACCGCGGCCATGATGATGGCGATCGTCAGCGGGATCCTCGCGGCGATCGAGGAGGCCGGCACGCGGTCGGGCGTGCGGCCGGCGAACCGCTATGCGACGGGCCTGTTCCTCTCGATCGCGTTCGCCGCGTCGATCGGGGGCCTGGCCACGCCGATCGGCACCCCCACCAATCTCATCGGACTCGCGTTCATTCGCAGCCAGCTCGGCGTCGACATCTCGTTTCCCGGCTGGTGCGCGATCAGCCTGCCGCTGGTCGCGGTGCTGGCGACGGTCCTCGTGGTGGTGATGTCGTGGCTGTTTCCGGCGGGCGTGGACCGGCTCGAGGGCGTGCAGGCGTTCGTGCGGGAGGAGCGGCAGCGACTGGGCCGGTGGACCACCGGGCAGAAGTCGACCGCTGTCGCCTTCGGCATCACGGTGGCGCTCTGGGTGGTGCCCGGGATCGTGCTCGCCGTCTGCGGGCCGGATCATCCGCTCACGGCCTGGCTGCGGGACCGGATGCCGGAGGGCGTCGCAGCGCTCGTGGGCGCGATCCTGCTGTTTCTCATGCCCGGCGATCGCGGGGCGGACGGCCGCACGCCGCGGGCGCTGGTCTGGAGCCAGACCCGCATCGACTGGGACATCGTGCTCCTCTACGGCGGTGGCCTCGCGCTCGGCGAGCTCTGCTTCTCGACCGGGCTCGCGGCCGCCGCCGGCCGTCAGATCACCGGGTGGATCCCGCAGGGGCCCGGTGCAGCCACGGCGCTCGTGGCGGTGGCGGCGCTCGTGGCCGTGGTCACCAGCGAGTTCACCAGCAACGTCGCCAGCGCCACGATGGTGGTGCCGATCGTGATCGCGATGGGGCAGACCGTGGGCGTGGAGCCCGTCGCGGCGGCCCTGGCCGCCACCATGGCGGCCAGCCTCGGCTTCATGATGCCCGTCAGCAGCCCGTGCAACGCGATCGTCTACGGATCGGGGCGGATTCCGCTCCGCTCGATGATGCTCTCGGGAGCGCTGCTCGACGTGATCGGCTGGAGCGTGATCACCGCGGCCATGCTCGCCGCGAGCGGCCGCTTGGCCGCCTGACGAGGTCGCCAAAACGACGCCGCGGCCCGGCCGGGGGCACTGCCGGCCGGACCGCGTGAGAGGGTGTCGTCGTTCGTCGCCGGATCAGGCGTCGCGTCGAGGGGGGCCGAGCTCAGTAGCCTCCCTCGAGAGTCGCGCCGCACTGACGGCAACGTGGCACGGCCAGCGGCTTGGGCGTGGGCATGAAGCCCTCCGCACACAAGGCGTGGAGCCGCGGGAAGCACGGCGGCAGCGTGACGCAGCCATGACGGTGGATGTCATGCTTCGCCCGCAACTGACCGCACGGATCCGCTTGGAACACGCCGCCGTGATGGCAGGTCGGGCCGCACGCGGACCCGTTGACCGTGCCATGCCATGGCGGCTGCTGCACGTTTCGGCAGTTGCAGTCGCTCCCCGCCCCGTCCGTGGACATCATCGCGGACTCGTCCATGACCGTCGTCTCCTGGGCGGTCGCGATTCCGGTCGCGAACAGCGACGGCAGGGCGACGAGGACGGCGGCGATGATGCGGCAGGGAGAACGCACGGCGAACCTCCTGAGAAACGTGGAACCGGCCCCACTGGCCATGGGTGCGTTTTCGTCCCGCGGAGGCTGCGGGGATGAACGAACGTGCGTCGCGGACCGGTCGTGGCGGTCCGGCAAACCCTGACGTCAGTCGAGGGCCACGTCGTCCACGAGGAAGGCCTCGATCCCCCGCCGGGTGGCGATCACGATGTGGCCGCGATCCGCGTGGCGGTAGCCGCCGAGGCCCACGATCGGCCGGCCGTGAAAGTAGCGGTCGACCACGCGGCCGTCGGCCCAGGCCGCCGTCACGGAGCCGTCCGGCCCGGCGATCAGCCACTGCCGCCGTGGCGTGCCGAGGAGATCGGCCCAGGCCACGGGTTCGAGCGGGCCGTCGCGATGGCCGCCCGCGGCGAGCGGCAGTTTCCAGGCGAGTTCGAGCGTGGCGGGATCGATGCCGGCCGCCAGGCCCTCCCCCTGCTGTCCGATCGACATGCCCAGGATCGCCCAGTCGCCGTCCGCAGCTACGGGGCCCGCCGCCAGCGTCGCGAAGGCCGGCCCGGCGGCGGTTGCGGGAGCGTCGTCGCGGCGGCGTGCCCGCTTCACCTGACCGGAGACGGTGCACCCGATCACGTCCCGCTCGCCTCCGCCGGCCACGGGCGGGCCGACCGTGATGGACGCGAGCGGGCCGATCTGCGGATCGCGCCAGATGTGCTCGCCGCCGAGCGTCGCCGCCTCCATGCCCGCCGTGCCCGAGAAGGCGATGAGCACCTCGGGGTCCCCGTTGCCATCGAGATCCGCGAGCAGGGCGTCGGCGACGGTGTCGGCATCGCCGTCGGCCGGAACCGAGGCGTGCAGCCGCCAGGCGTCGTCGAATACGAAGACCTGCCGCCCGCCCCGGCGCGCGCCGAGCCACCAGCGTCGGCCATCGGACGCCACCGCGGTCCGCAGGAATCCGAGTCCCGCATCGGCCGGCAGGTCGAGTTCCCGCCGGCCACGTTCCACGCCCGTCGCGTCGAACTCGACGACGGTCCGCCAGCCGTCGAGCGCCACGATCCTCGGCTCCGCGGCGCCGCTCGCTGCGTCGAGGCAGACGAGGTTGCCGGGCAGGGCCACCGACGCCCGCCATGCAGGCACGAGCTTGAACCGCACCGGCTGCCGGCGCGGCGCGATCACGGGCTCGGGTAGCCGCGCGGTCCCGCCCCCGGCCGCCCGGGCGAGCGTGCGGCGAAAGTCGTCGATCCTCCGGCGATGCCGGCCGCGGACGAGTTCGGCCGTCGCCTGTCGGCGGGCGAGCGCGGTGAGGGTCTCGGTGACGTCGGCGGCGACGTGCGGACCGTCGCCCACGATCACGTCAGCCACGTCGCCGTCCCCCGACACGATCACTGTCGCCGGAAACGTCTCGAGGCCGAGCGTCTGTGCGGCGATCCCCTGGGGATCGCGAACGAGCGTGCCCACGCCGCCGAACTCGGCGAGCGTTCGCCGCACCTCGGCGGTCGGCACGTCGTCGGGATCGAGGCTGATGGCGAGGTGCCGAAGCACGGGCTGCTCGCCGCCGTGCTGGCTGGCATGGGCGGTGACGAACGTGGAGATCCCCGTGGCGACCGCGGGGAGCGTGCGCGAGGCGGGGCCGCAGCCGGCGAAGAAGAAGTCGATCACGATCGGCCCGCGGCCCGTGGCGGCGGCGTCGGTGGATGATCCATCGGCTGCGGCCAGCGGCGGCAGGCCGGCCTTCCCGCCCAGCCGCGGATGCGGGGGCTGCGGCCGGGCGAGGGGCTCGAGCGTCGCGACTTCGACGGCGGTCCCGGGCACCTCGAAGACGAAGGCCTCCGGGGGCGCCTCGGCGAACGCCGCGTTCGTGAACTCCACGTCCACGGAGATGCCCACCGGCGCACCGGCCTCGCGCGATGCCTCGTCGGCGTAGGCGGCGGTCGGCACCCGCATTCTCCGCAGCAGTTTCAGCTTCCGATCGATCCAGAGCCCGAGCTCCCCGTCGGGCTTCGGCACCGTGATCCGCTGGCAGGCATGGCCGTCCACGGTCTCGATGCCGACGATCCGCGGCGGCCCCGTCGCGTCGGCGAGAATCACGTCGAGCGTGTCGTCGGCGAGCAGCAGCGGCACCTGCGGCGGGCAGCCGGCCTCGCCCTGGGTCAGCGTTTCCTGGAGCACGTCGTCGGCGAACAGCTGATCCATGTCGAGCGGGCTCTCGACGTCGTCGACGAGCACCTGCCCGGGCACGCCGCCCGACGCGGCGAACAGCCGGCTGCCATCGGCCACCACCCGCGCGTCGTAGGCGTCGATCCGGAGTCGGTCCGGCCGCGAGAAGGCGACCCGAAACGGCTGGGTGGACTCCGTCGACTGGCCGCCCCGGGTCTCCCGCACGATCACCCGCGCCTCGTCGGCATAGTGCTCGGCGGCCCGATACGCGGCCGCCATGCCACGCAGCAGGTCTCGCGGGTCGTCGCCGCAGCCGGTGACCACGACCGCGAGGGCGGCGACCGGCAACCATCGAGAGCAGTGTGACGTCATGCGGGCATCTTGCGCCAAATCCCGTATCCCGGGCCAGAGCATTCTCCGCCCTCGTGCGGGCGATACACTGATCGCTCCGTTCGTCCCCCCACGCTCCCGCCTTTCCCTGCCGCCCGCCCCTTGCACGCCATCACGCTCGCCTACGGCGCCGAGGAACCGCTCGTGCTCGAGCCGGCGGACGGGTGTGCGGCCGTGTTCGAGCCGCCGGCCGGCGTCCGCGGCGACGAGGCCCGTCGGCTCGTGGCCGCCGCCGTCGAGTCTCCGCAGCACGGGCCGCCGCTGTCGGCCCATGCGTTCGCGGGCGACCGGGTGGTGATCGCGCTGGCCGGCGACGTGCCGGAGGCGGCCGCCGTGGTGGGGGCGGTCCGTGACTGCCTCACCCTCGCCGGTGTCGGCGACGCCGACGTCTCGGTGCTGCAGGGCCCGGCCCTTGGCTACGAGTCGACGGGGCACGGGCCGTTGGTGCCAGGCGCCGTGGCCTTCGATCCCGGCGTCGAGTCGGGCACCGCGTATCTCGCCGCCGACGAGGCCGGGCGGCCCCTGCACCTCGCGCGGGCGCTCGTCGATGCCGACGTCGTCGTGGCCGTGGGGGAATGGGGCATGAGCCCCGCCTTCGGCGGCCGGTCCATCGAGGGCGAACTCTGGCCCACGTTTGCCCGCGCCGAATGCCGTCGCGACCTCATGGTGTCGCTGGCCCGCCGCGGTCGCAAGGCTCTCGGTGAGTGGAAGGGGGGGATGCAGGAGATCGCCTGGCAGCTCGGTGTGTGCGCGAGTCTGCGGCTGGTTCGCGGGTCGCAGGGCTCGCTCGCGGCGGCCCGGTTCGGCCTGCCCGACGAGGCGGCGCGGCAGGCTCGCGAGGCTGCGGCGGCCTGGTGCCCCGCCATCGACCCGATCGCCGACGTGGCGGTGGCATCGCTCTCCGATCCCGACGGCGGGTTCGGCTCGATCGTTGCCGCCGTGGCCGCGGCAACGCGGGCCACGGCCCCCGGTGGCACGATCTGCATCGCCTGTCGCAGCCTGGAGCCCGCGGGCGTGATTCTCACGCGGTGGCGGCAGGGTGTGCCGCTCGAGGGGCTCGTGCACGAGGCGGTCGCCTCGCAGGATCCAGCCCTCGTCGCCGACGCCCTGCTCACGAGGCTCTTCGCGCGGGCGCTCGACGATCGCCGCCTCGTGCTGCTGTCGAATCTCGGCGAGGAGGCAGTCGAGGAGCTGGAGTTCGGCCATGCGGCATCGCCCGAGGTGATCGAGCGGCTCGCCCACCGCGCCGAGCGGCTCGTCGTGCTCGCGGAAGCCGACCGCTGCCTGCCGCAGCAGGCCGAGTGAAGCGGAGTTCAGGAAGCCGCAATCGCGTGAGCGATGCGGGCCTGCGGCGGGTACGTCTCACGGCCGGCGGATGCGGCAGCGGATCGCGGTGATCGGCAGCGGGCCCCACTGGCGCGAGTCGAGGCTGCCGGTGGGAAAGTCACCGAGCACGAGATACGACTCCGCGGCGAGCTGCCACGAGGCGACGCCGTCGGCGGCGGGCCGCAGGTGCACGTCCCGCCAGCCGGCCGCATGGTCGATCCGCGCGTCGCCGGCGACGGCGATGCGGCACTCGGGTCGCGCGGTGTCGGCATGCCCGGGGCGGCAGGCCGCGGCGAACGACCACGCCTCAGGAACGCGCGACGGCAGGCCCGAGAAGCGATCTGCCGGGGCGTCGGCCGCGCGGTCGCGCCAGGCGACCGCCACGAGGTGCCCGTCGAGCCGGCCCGCGACCACCCGCACATCGGCCGCGGGCGGCAGCCGCCACTCGACCGCTGCCCCATCGACGCTGGCACGGAGCCCCGCCGCCGCCGTGCCGGTCGAGAGGACCGCGACGAGGCCGGTGTCGCGGACGGTTTCGAGCGGACGGTTGACCTCGCGGGCGAAGGCCACGTCGTCGAGCACCTCGCCGGGCGAGAGCGTCGCATGGCTGTCCTGCACGGCGACCGCCGCATCGAGCGGCACGGCCGTCTCCGCAAGGACGGACGGTCCCTTGAGCGCGGCGGTGCCGCCCACGACGAGATCGCCGTCGCGGATCGCCACCGCCTCGCCCGGCAGTCCGACGACCCTCTTGACCGCGAGGTCGCCGTTGGGTGCCGTCACGAGCCAGCGCTCGAATCGCACCGGCGGGTGCAGCCGATCGGCCGCCGGCAGCCATCCGGTCGAGACCACGTCGCCCGGCATCAGTGCCGGCGCCATCGACAGTCCGTCGACCACGAACCGGGCCGGCTGCGCGAGCCACATGGCCAGCACCGCGCCGAAGAGCGCGATCGCTGCGGCGAGCCGGCGGGCGGCCACGGCCTCAGGAGACCTTCGCCCACTGGTGGCTCTTGGCGCTCGTGAGCACGGCATCGCAGACCTTCTGGGTCTCGAGTGCGTCGCGGAACGTCGGCGGGCAGGGCTGCTTCTTCGCGTAGGCCTCGAGGAAGTCGGCCACCTGGTGCACGAAGGAGTGCTCGTAGCCGATCGCCAGCCCCGGCACCCACCACTTTCCCATGTAGGGATGGTCGCCGTCGGTCACGTGCACGCTCTTCCAGCCCCGCATCGGGCCGTCGTCCTTGTAGTCGAACACCTGCAGCCGGTGGAGATCGTGGAGATCCCACTTCAGGCTCATGTGCTCGCCGTTGATCTCGAAGGTGTAGAGCGCCTTGTGGCCACGGGCATACCGCGTGCTCTCGAAGAGGCCGAGCGAGCCGTTCTTGAAGTGGCAGAGGAACGAGCAGGCGTCGTCGATCCCCACCTTCTCCATCTTGCCGGTGAGCTGGTGCTTCCGCTCCTTCACGAACGTTTCCGTCATCGCCGTGACGTCGGTGACGAGGCCGTTGAGCCAGATCGCTGTGTCGATGCAGTGGGCGAGCAGGTCGCCCGTCACGCCGCTGCCGGCCGCCGCCGAATCGAGCCGCCACAGCGCCGCCCCGCCCTGCGGAAGGTCGGCGTTGATCGTCCAATCCTGGAGAAACTCGGCCCGGTAGTGGAAGATCCGGCCGAGCTTGCCCGAATCGATGATCTGCTTGGCAAACGTCACCGCCGGGATGCGGCGGTAGTTGTACCAGACGGTGTTGGGCACGCCGGCCTTCTCCACCGCCGCGCACATCCGCTCCCCCTCGGCCACGTCCATCGACAGCGGCTTCTCGCAGAGGATCGCCTTGCCGTGCTTGGCCGCCTCGATCGCGATCTCGGCGTGGAGGTTGTTGGGCGTGCAGATGTCGATCGCGTCGATGTCGTCGGCGGCCACGAGCTTCCGCCAGTCGGTCTCCACCCGCTTGTA
>JBJTRH010000030.1:0-9115 GCA_046076065.1 Planctomycetaceae bacterium
GGCAACCAGGGCACGAGTGCGAAGTTTACCGACTTCGTGGCTGCCACCACGATGAGCAACACCGGAGCGATCATCACGGGTTCGGTCGCCCTGGGTGCCGCCGACCGTCCGCTCGACTACACCGTGCTGGACGGAAAGTCCTACATGGCGGTGGTCAACACGAACAGCTCGCTGATCTCGATCTACGACGTGACCACTCCGTCCGCCGCCTCACTCGTGATCACGGGCTCGACGGTGTCGGGTTCTCTGACGGTGAACGTCAACGCCACCGGTGGGCTCCAGTGGGGCGAGGTGCTCAGCCCGACCTCGCAGGTGCTCTACGCGATGAGCACCAACCAGGGCATTCAGGCGATGGTCTTCCAGGCCGTGCCGGAGCCCTCGACCTACGCCGTCATGGCGGGTGCCTTCGCCGTGATCGGCCTTGTCGCCTCGCGGAAGCGTCGCTCGTCCGACGAGTGAGAAACTGCCGTCTGCCGAGGCTACGAGCATGCACGGGCCGCAGCCGGGATGGGAATAAAGTATTGCCCGTTTCGCGGAAGGGGTCTACACTTTCAGCGGAGGCAGGATTTCAGCAGGCCGTTGGGTGCCTCCCGGCCACGATGATTAGGAGAGTTCGCATGGCGACTTCTTCGCATGCTGGACGCATTGGGTCGCGGGTCGCGGGATTTACGCTCGTCGAACTGCTGGTGGTCATCGCCATCATTGGCACGCTGATCGGCATGCTCCTGCCTGCCGTGCAGTCGGCCCGTGAGAGTGCGAGGCGGGCCTCCTGCAACAACAACATGAAGCAGGTGTGCCTCGCATTCCAGCTCATTCACGACACCACCAAGATGCTCCCGGCGAGCGACTACGGCGCTCCCGGTGACCTCGGCACGTGGCAGGTTGCCATCCTGCCGTTCATCGAGCAGCAGACGCTCTATGACGCCTACAAGGGATTCAAGGTCGGCCCGGCAAATCCGAACGGGTATGGCTTGCAGGCCAATCGTCCCGTGACCACGCAGACGATCGATGCGCTGCGGTGCCCGAGCAACGCGGTCGGCGACAACGGGAAGGCCCCCAACTTTTCGAACATCACCAAGCACAACTATGTTGTGAACGCCGGAAACACGAACCGCATGCAGGAAGTCACCCCGCGGGGCACGCCGCTGAATGGGCTGAACTTCGGCGGCGCTCCGTTCATTCGCAATGGATGGTCACAGGCCGCGCCCGATCGTCCTCGCGTGTTGTTCAAGAACCTCACCGACGGCCTTTCGAAAACGCTGATGGCTTCCGAGACCATCATCGGCGTGAACAAGAGCGCTTCGGAATCCGACCTGCGTGGCTTCACATGGTGGGGGCCAGGAGCCGTGTTTCACGGCTACTACCAGCCCAACACCCCACAGCCCGACACGTTCCAGTTTGCGTCATACTGCAACAATCTCCCCGACCAGGGACTTCCGTGCATCACCGGATCGGAAATCCAACTCGCTGCCCGGAGTAAACATCCAGGGGGTGTGATGGCGGGCTTGTGCGACGGATCCGTTCGGTTCGTTAGCGACGCGGTCGATCTCACGGCGTGGCGAGCGTTGTCGACGTCTCAGGCGGGCGAGTCGGCGTTCACGGAATGAACAACGCATCGGGTTGGTTGTTCCTCGGGAAGCTCACGTGGGCCGGCGGA
Organism: Planctomycetaceae bacterium; assembly: GCA_046076065.1. GTDB lineage: Bacteria > Planctomycetota > Planctomycetia > Pirellulales > UBA1268 > QWPN01. The sequence continues at coordinate 1,658 of JBJTRH010000030.1, forward strand.
TGCCGTCTAGCCTTCGTCGTTTCGTGCCTTGCGGCCGTCGCAGGCTGCGGGAAGTCAGACCCTTTCCAAAGGCAGCCCATTCAGGGCATGGTGGTTTGGCAAGGCAAACCGATCCAGTATGGATCTCTCGCCTTCGAACCGGCCGGCGGGCAGCGCGCTGGCGCCATGGCCTCGATCCGCGACGGAGCCTTCTCCATCCCGAGATCTGCCGGACCGAGCCCCGGCGAGTACGACGTGTGGGTGCACGCATTCGACCACGCGGGTGAGGTGCCGCCAGGCACGCTGCCCGGGCAGGAAGGTCCTCCCCCCAAGGAGATCCTGCCGGCGAAGTATCGCAACGCCGCTGCCGCCCGGGTGAAGGTCGAGAAGGTCACCGACGACAAGCCCAACCAGATCTCGATCACTCTCGACTGAGATCGGGACGGCCCGTCCGCTCCGTCGACGATCGCGTCGCGTTGGTGGCACAGTGCACGTTGCCGTGGTGCCGCTGGTAGCAGGCGTCGTCGATGAACTCGACCCGCTCGGCCCCCGCCGCCAGAAACCGCTCCCGGCAGGCGTTGCGGACGGCCGCAGGCATGCCTGACGACCCGCAGATCACCGTGCCATTCACGACGAGTGCGTTGACCGGGTTGCTCCAGATCGACGACGCATTCGTCACGCCGCCATCGGGAAGCAGCCCCTCGGCGGGCACGTCGAAGGCCACGGGCAGCCGCACCACGCGGCTCGCATCGAGCCCCACCAGCGCGAGCAGGCTGCCGCCGTTCGTAGGCTCCGAGGGGCCGGCAGGCTCCGGGCCGTCGGCCGCCCCGGCCCGCGACGCCTCGGGCCCGCCGCCAGCCTCCCCCTGCAGCATCGCCTCGATCTCGCGGGCGATGCGCCGGTTGGCCTCCCGCCGCCGCTCCGCCGCGGGCGGCGGCAGGTCGGGGTCGTCACCGAGCAGCCGGAGGCCGAGTTCCGGATCGGGCACGAGGATCACTCCCGCGCCATCCGCGCCGGGCAGGAACGACACGATCTCGTCGACATGCTTGATGAGGAGCCACGAGGTGTCGATCCAGACCGGCGGCTGCGTCTGCTGCGCGGCCAGAAACCGGACCACGTCGGGATGGAAGGTCACGCCCGTCCGCCGGTTGCGGCCGTGGATCACCCGGCCCCGCGGATGCGCCGCCGTGGCGACCGACGCCTCGAGGTTGCCATACCAGTCGGCCCAGTCGTCGCCGCCCCCGAGCGGCCGGCTCGACGCCACCGCTGCGACCGCCACGTCCGGCCCGAGCAGGGTGGGCGGAAACGAATCGGCGTTTCGCAGGCCGGCGAGCACCACGTGCATCGAGGCCCGCGGCGTGGTCGCGAGGCCGATCTCCATCGTGTCCTGCATCCACATCTCCCGCCAGTCGCGGGCGGCATGCGTCCGCAGGGGCACGCCGAGCGGCTCGAGCAGCTCCTCGAGGGCCGACGTGAAGCCGGCGTTGTCGTAGCGGCCGGTGGCGACATAGACCTCCTCGACCGGAGCCGTGGCTGGAAGAAGCACGATCGGCGCCAGCCGCACGGCGATCTCCCGTAGGGCCGCGTCGCCCCCCTCGTGCACCACCCGGATGACGCCGCGGCCCGACCACTCCGCCGGCAGCCCGGCCCATGCGGTGGCCTCGACGCCGAGATCGAGCGGCGCTCCGCGAGGATTCGGCGGCACCTCCACCTCGACGGCACCGCACCCGAGATGCCGCCAGTCATCCCCCTCGCGGACGAAGAATCGCAGCGGGGCGTCGGCTGCCGTGAGCCGGAGTCGCCGGACCCCGGCGGGCGGCACGATGGAGACGACCGCCAGGTCGCTTGCATCGGCGACCCCGTTCACGCGCTCGTCGTCGGCGTCGGCGACGCCATCGCGGTCGTCGTCGTCCCGATTCGCAAGGAGCACGATCTCGTCGGCCACCGGCTCCGCGGCCCAGCCCCAGGGCGACGGCGTCGGACCGAGCGGCGATAACGTCAGGGCAACCCCGACGACGGCCCGTGACAGGGCCCCGGTGAAAAGCGGTGGTTTTGCGGCTGCCATGCCACTGGTTCTATCATCCCAGTCATGGTCGAGTCTCCGGTCGTCTACGCCGCGGTGGTGCTGCTGCTTGCGGGCGTCTTTCCGGCGGTCGCGGCCCGGGTTCCCGCGCGGCTGTTCGAGGTTCTTCCCCCGATCGTGCTCTCCTACGCGGCGTCGACGGCGCTGGCCATGGGGGGCTGCTGGCGGGCATCACCAGGCATCGACGGCGTGCGGACGGCGATCCTGGCCCACCTCCTGCCCGCGCTCGTGTTCCTGATGCTCGTGCGGTGCGACCTGCGGGCCGTGGCCGCGCTCGGCCCGCGGGTGCTCGGGGCGGCGGCCTGCTCGACGCTCTCGATCATCGTGGGCATCGTCGTGGCGTGGCTCGCGTGGCGGCCCTGGCTCACGGCGGAGGGCTGGCAGGTGCTGGCGTCACTCGGCGCCACGTGGATCGGCGGCACGGCCAACCTCGTGGCGGTCAGTCGGGCGATCGAATCGCCGGACGACACCGTGTCGCTCGCGCTCGTGGCCGACACCGTCTGCTACACCGGGTGGGTGCTCGTGCTGTTCGCCAGCGTGCCGCTGGCCGGGCGATTCAACGCCTGGGCGGGCGCCGTCGACTCGGCAACGGCCGTCGCGGCCCCCGCGGTGCGGCGGACGGAGCGGTTCGTGCCGGCCGACGCCGCCGTGTGGCTCGGCGGTGGCCTGCTCGTCGGTGCCGCGGCGGCGGCGATCGCCGGCCTGCTGCCGGCGTTCGGCGTGCTCACGCCCACTTCGTGGACGCTCCTGCTCGTGACGGCGGCCGGTGCCCTCGCCGCCTCGACGCCGCTCGCCCGGCTCCCGGGTTCGGATGCGGTGGCGTCGGTCCTGCTCGCGATCGTGGTGGTGACGATGGCCTCGTCCGCGAGCCTCGACGGCCTCACGCGGGCGCCCGCCTTCGTGGCCGCGGGCGTCACGGTGCTCGCGATCCACGCCGCGCTCATGGTGGCCGCGGCCCGGCTGTTCCGCCTCGACCTCGCCCTCTGCGGCGTCGCCTCGCTGGCCAACGTCGGCGGCGTGGGGTCGGCACCCGTGCTCGCCGCCGCCCACGCGCCGGCCCTGGCTCCGGTGGGCGTGCTGCTGGGCCTGCTCGGCTACGTGGTGGGCACACCCGTGGGCCTCGCCCTCGCGGCCCTCCTGCCACGGCTCGGGGGAGGCGGCTGACGATGCGTGTCGATCCCGGCGTCCTCGTTGCCCTTCTGCTGCTCGGCACCGTCATGCCCGTCCGTGGATCCGACTCCAATCCCGACCCACGCGACGTCGCCACGTGGATCGCCCGCTGCCCCGAAGCCGACTGTGTGGTCGTCGATGCGGCCGCCGTCGCCCGGCACAACCGCCGCATGCTGGACCTCGATCCGTCGGTGAACGACCTCGCGGCTCTCCCGCCGACGCTCGACCGGGCGGCCGTAGTCGACCGCGTGCGGCGGCGCGGCACGCTGCCGAAGGGGCCGCTCGTGTTCGGCGACGGCAGGCCCGTGTCCGAGCACCACCGCGACGGCTGGGCCGCCTCACTCGCCCTCGACGATGTGCCCGACACGGTCGCGGTCCGCTTCGGCCTCGTCGTCCGCCGGTCCGCACTACGGCGGTTCCCGACCCATGAGCGGGTGCATGCGTCGGCACGGGCGACCGACATCGATCAGTTCCAGGAGTCGGCCTTCTTCCCCGGCACGCCCGTCGCCGCCGTCCACGCCACGCCGGACGGCACGTGGAGCTACGTGATCGGCCCGACGTACGACGCCTGGATGGAGTCCGACGCCATCGGCTTCGGCGCTCGCGGCACCGTGCTCGCCTATGCGGACGAGGCGTCCCGCGTGGTCGTGGCGGCACGGGCGGAGACGGCGTTCGTGCCGGACATGCCGGCGATCTCGCGGCTCACGCTCGACATGGGGACCACGCTCGTCGAGGACCGCGGCTGGCCGCCGCACGACGCGGTCCACGGCCAGTCGCCGGCCGCCGGTCACGTCGTGCGGCTGCCCACGCGGGCGGCCGACGGCACGCTGCGGCTCGTCCCGGCGCTCGTGCCGCGGTCGGCCGGCACCCGCGACGGCCCGCTGCCCGCCACCCGGGCCACGGTGCTCCGCCAGGCCTTCGCCTTCCTCGGCGAACGCTACGGCTGGGGCCACGATTTCTCAGCCCGCGACTGCAGCGGCTTTGTCGGCGACGTGTACCGCAGCCTGGGAATCCTGCTGCCCCGCAACACCCGGGATCAGGCGGTGTCGCCGGCCCTCGAGGCCACGCCGATTCCCGCCGAAATGCACCGCGGCGAGCGGGAGGCCGCGGTCCGGAGCCTGCTGCCGGGCGACCTTGTGTTCACCGGACGCCACGTGATGATGGTCGTGGGCCACGACGAGCACTCCGCGTGGGTGATTCACGACACGCACGACGGGCTCGTCGACGGCGTGGCGGCCAACGGCGTGGTGGTCCAGACTTTCCAATCCGTCGACGGCGGTCGTGCCCTCGACGCCGTCACGGCCGTCGTCCGCGTGCTGCCCGCCACACCATCGTCATCCGAGAAATCCCCATGAAGATCGTCGATGTCCGATTCGGCCGGCTCCGCGTGCCGCTGCAGACGCCCTTCAAGACCTCCACCCGCACCGTCGACGCCATCGACGACATCGTGGTGATGATCGACACCGACGACGGCCATGTCGGCTACGGCAGCGCCGCGGCCACCGCGATGATCACCGGCGACACCCACGGCGGCATCCTCGACGCGATCCGCCACCACCTCGCACCGGTGCTGATCGGCGAGGAGGCCTCCGATCTCAACGTTCTCACAGGACGGATCCGTACCGCGCTGAAGCGAAACACGAGCGCCAAGGCGGCCGTCGACATCGCCCTCCACGACCTCGTCGGCCAGCGGTACGGCGCGCCCCTCTACCGCCTGATCGGGGGCGGCGAGCCGGCGTTGACCACGGACGTCACGATCAGCGTCGACTACATCGACAAGATGGTCGCCGACGCGATCGCGGCGGTAGACCGCGGCTTCGAGGCGCTCAAGCTCAAGGTCGGCAAGGACCCGGGCGTGGACGTGGAGCGGGTCAAGGCGGTGCACGCGGCGATCGAGGGCCGCGCCGTGCTGCGGCTCGACGTGAACCAGGGCTGGACGGCCAAGCAGGCCGTGCGGGCCCTCCACCAGCTCGAGGACGCGGGCGTGAAGCTCGACATCGTCGAGCAGCCGGTCAAGTCGTGGGATCTGGCCGGCATGCAGTACGTCACCGAGCGGATCGACACGCCCGTCGTGGCCGACGAGAGCGTGACCGGCATCACCAACGTGGCGGAAATCATCCAGCGGCGGGCGGCCGACATCATCAACATCAAGCTCATGAAGACGGGGGGCGTGACGACGGCCCTGCGGATCGCCGACCTGGCCTCGACCTACGGCGTGGAGTGCATGATCGGCTGCATGCTCGAGGGCGCGATCAGCGTGGCGGCCGCGGTCCACGTGGCCGTCGCCCGAGCCGACGTGATCACCCGGGTCGACCTCGACGGGCCGCTCCTGGGCCGCTTTAATCCGGTGGACAGCAACGTGTGCTTCGCCGACGCCGAGATTACGATTGGCGAGGCGCCGGGCCTCGGAATCTCGCAGATTCACGGCCTCGAGCCGATCGACGCCTGATCCGTCCCCAGCCCTCCGCCATGACCGCCCTCGCCAAACTCCGCACCGATCGCGGCCGCATGTCGGCCATGGACCGGCGGATCGCCGACTACATCCTGGCGAACGCCCAACTGCTCCGCGACTATTCGTCGCAGCAGCTGGCCGACGCGCTCAAGATCAGCCAGTCGAGCGTGGTGAAGTTTGCCCAGCGGCTGGGCTACAAGGGCTATCCCGACCTCAAGCTCTCGATCACCGAGGCGGTGGCCAGGGCGTCGGCCGGCGAGGGGGCGCTGCCCGCCGGGGACGACGCCGACGCGGCCCGGGCCGGCGCCCTCTGGCGGAGCAAGGCGGCCGCGGCCCGCGAGACCCACGCGCTCGCCGCGCCGGCCACGCTCGCCGCGGCGGCCGGCCTCCTCGGCGATGCCGAGACGCTGCTCGTCGCCGGCGACGGGGTCGACGGCGACGCGGCCCGGGCGTTCGCCGGCCGTGTCGCCATGCTCGGCCACCGTTCGATCGCGCATCTCCAGCCCCATGACCTGCTCGCGAGCCTCTCGGCCGTCACGCCCCGCGACACGCTCCTCGTGATCTGCGGCCACGGCGACGGCGGCGACTGGCTCCGCGGCTGTCGCGAGATGAAGCGGGCGGGGGGCCGGGTGGTCGCGGTCGTGCGGCACACGGGGCCGCTCTCCACGGAGGCCGACGCGAGCCTCGTGGTGTCGGTGCACGATCCGCATCCGCACCTCGAGGATCTCATCTACGAGGCCGCCATGCGGCACCTCCTCGACGACCTGTTTCTGAGGATCGTGGCCGAGAGGCCGGCCGCCCTCGAAGCCTTCGCGGCCAACCGCCGCCGCATGCTCGCCAGCGGCGACTGACCAGACTCGCGGTCTGCCGTACGGCTTACGCCGTTACGCTTCCTGGAAGCCGCAATCGCGTGAGCGATGCGGGCCGCCTTCGCTCAGTCCACGCCGAGCGTCCGCCAGGCGTGCCTGAAGAGGTTCCGCGTGTCGGCGTAGCGGGCCTCGGTGGAGGTGCTGCCGAGCACGACCACGATCAGCCGCCGGCCGCCGCGCACGCCCGACGAGGCGAGGCAGCAGCCCGCGGGCGTCGTCGTGCCCGTCTTGATACCGTCGTAGCCCTCGATGCCGAGCAGCTTGTTGGTGTTGTTCCAGACGACGTCCCGCTCGTAGCCGTCGAGATTGGCCAGCCGGACCGTGCGTCGCCGGCTGGCCACGATTTCGCGGAACAGGGGCTGCCGCAGCGCCTCGCGGGCGACCGCGGCGATCTCCCGCGGCGTCGATCCGCACCCCTCCACCGTGAGGCCATGCGGGTTGCCGTAGGTCGTCTGCTGCAGGCCGAGCGCCGCGGCGCGGGCGTTCATTGCGGCGACGAAGCGGTCGAGCGGATCGCCGCCCCCCTCGACCGTGGCCCCGACGTGCTCCGCGAGCGCCACCGCCGCGTCGTTGCCCGAGGGCAGGAGCAGCCCGTGGAGCAGGTCCCGCACGGTGACGCCATCCCCCGGCCGTAGCTGCGCCGTCGAGCCCGTCTCCGTGCCGGCCCGCGTCGACACCCGCACCACCTCGTCGAGCGACTCGGGGGCGGCGACCGCCCGTTCGAGCACCACCAGTGCGGTCATGATCTTCGTGACGCTCGCCTGCTGCCGTTTCTCGTCGGCGTTGCGGCCGAGGAGCAGCTCGCCGGTGGCCGCATCGACCACCGCCCACGCCGCCGCCGTGACCACCGGCGGGCCCGCGGGATCGTCGGCCGGCTCGACCGCCGCGAGCGGGGCAGGGGGCTC
>JBJTRH010000031.1:0-9338 GCA_046076065.1 Planctomycetaceae bacterium
CCGCGAATACGTCGCGGAAAGGCTGCACGCGGGGGTCCTCGAGCAGCCTCCGGGAGTAGCCGCGAAAGCCGTTGGTGGTGTCGGTGTAGCGGCGGCCCGCGGCGAGGCTCACGGCCGGCGCGTGGAGGAGCGTGACCGCCAGATGCCGCGCGAGCGGCGTGTTGATCGCCCGCCCCCCAGGCACGTACCGCGAGCCCTGCACATGATCACAGCCGGAGGCGAGCCGCTCGACAAACCGGGGCAGGGCCTCGGGATCGTCCTTGTCGTTGCCGTCCATCACGACGATGCCGTCGTAGCCTTCGTCGAGGCACCAGGCGAGGCCCATCCGCATCTGCGCGCTGAGCCGGCCGGGGCCCCGCTTCACGAGGAGTGCCCGCACGCCCGCCGCGGCGAGCCGTGCCGGATCGGTCGAGCCGTCGGTGCTGCCGCCGTCGGCGAGCACCACGTCGAGGCCGTGATCCACGGCCTGCATCTTCGCCAGCTGCCGATGCAGCCGCTCGGCCTCGTTGATCACGAACAGGCAGACGGCATACCGCGCGCGGCGCGGCGCCAGTAGCACCACGTCGTGGGCGGGCACCTGGCGACCGGCGTGGTCAGCCTGCGCGACGGACGGGGGCGTCGTCATGGTCGTTCTCCGGTTCGTCGATCGAGATCATGCGGATGTTTCGCCGGCGGGCGTCGGACATGGCCGTCGAGCTGATCCGCTCCTCGGCGACGTGGTAGAGCGGGCAGTCCTTGACCTCCTCGAACGCGTGGGCGAGGTACTCGGCGATCACGATCAGCGTGGTGAACAGGAAGAAGAACATCACCGCGATCTGCAGCGAGAGCGTCGTCCAGCCCTCGACGACCCTGTCCTTGCCAAGATTCACCGCCACCACCCACGCCATGCAGGCCACGTTGAGCAGGCTGGCGACGCCCCCCAGGTAGCTCACCAGCCGGAGCGGTGCCGGCGAATGGCTGACCAGCATCGAGACCGCCTCGCGGGTCGTCGCGGCCAGCGGCGGCCGCCGCGGCGCGGCCACCGGCTCGTACTCGACCACCGCGGTGCGGAACCCGACCGAGCAGCCGAGCAGCCGAAGGTGGACCGTTTTCTGGCGGATGCGGGTGAGGGCATTGAGCGCCCGGCGGCTGAACAGCCGCATCGTGGCCGCGCCGGGAACGAGCCGGAACCCCGTCATCCGGCGGAACACGCGGTGGAAGGCCTTCCAGGCCGTCCGCCGCAGCCACGACCTCCCGCGGCGGCCCGTCGTGCCGATCACGATGTCGGCGCCGCGGTCGCCGGCGGCCACGAAGTCGGGGATCCGTGCCGGCGGGTCGGTGGCGACCGCCAGGATGAGCGTCAGGTCGCCGATCGCCGAATCGAGCCCGGCCGTCACGGCGATGTCGGCACCGAACCGCCGCGACAGCCGGATCACGCGCACGCACTCGTGCTCCGCGAGCACCCGCTCGCAGGCGGCCACGGTGGCCGGCCCGGAGCCGTCGTCAACGAGGATCAGTTCGTGGTCGGCGGCGGTCACCGCCAGGACGGCGAGCGTCTCGGCCACGAAGGCCGGCAGCCGCGACGCGTCGTCTGCGACGATCGCGACCACCGATACGAAGCTCTGCGTCGGCCGCGTCATGCGGACCTCCTTACGGGTTGCCGCGCGGGCAGAGGCACCGCGTCGAGCATGTCGAACACGTTGTCGATCTTGGCGGCGAGCACGCACGTCAGGCCCGGCAGGCCGACGTCGTGCCTGACGAGGATCGGGCGGCCGTCGTCCCGCTCGCTCGCCGGCAGCACCGTCTTCACCTCGAACAGCGATTCCGCGTGGCGGCAGCCGGCGATCGCGGGCAAGTAGCGGGCGGCGTCGCGGACCATCAGGTCGACCCGCGGCCGACGGCTGCTCGCCGCGAGCAGCGCATGGGCGTCGAGCACGGTGGTGCCGCCGTCGTGCCAGCTGGTGTGCGGCGTGTAGCGGACGTGGCTCAGCGAGTGGAGGCCACGCGAGGGAAACGGCATGCAGGAGAAGAACGGTCCGCACATCACCGTGACGCCCACGTCCGCGAGTTCCTCCGGCATCTGCACCAGCGCCAGTTCCGTGATCTCGTGCTTGAGCGGAATCGGCGGGATCCCTGAGCGGGCGAGCACGGCGTTGATCTGCGAGTAGGTGCAGTTGAAGACCCGCTCCGCCACCCAGGCCTCGCCCCCCGCAGGTCCCACGGCCTCGACCCGCAGGCCGCCGTCGGGCCGCGACTCGAGCCGCCGCACGTCGCTGCCGAGCCGGACGTCGACCCCCGCCGCCCGCAGCCGCCGCCAGGTCGCCTCCCGGAGCCGCACCGCGTCGAACGCATACTCCTCGACCGTGAAAACGTCCTCCACGAGATGCGGGTCGAACAGGCCGCGGATCCGCTGCGGCACCGCCCGCACCGGCGCGCCGATCCGGGCGCAGAAGTTGACGAAGTGACGGGCCGTGACGTGCGAGTGCCGCGCCGCGATCGCGTAGACCTTCTCGAACGACGCGTCGATGCAGTCGCGGAACTCGGCCACGAAGCGGGGAAAGTTCACCCGCGACCGCAGGCCGGTGATCAGGCTGCGGGGGTAGTGATAGCCGTTGTGCACGCGGGCCTGGTTGGTGTGCGAGGCCCGCAGGAGGATGTCGTCGTGCTTCTCGAAGACGGCCACCCGCGCCCCGGCCGACTGCAGGTGCACGGCGAGCATGCAGCCGTAGAAGCCCCCGCCGATGACGGCGGCGTCGAGGTGCGACGATGGAGCGGGTGAACGGGGCATGGGCGGGATTCAGAACCGGGGGGTGGCGGAGGCTTCGAGGGCGATGCGCCGGCGCTCGGCGCGGGCGGCGAGCGACCGCTCGACCGCCCGACGCGGCAGCAGCAAAGGCGCGCCGGCAAGTCGCGAGACCGAGATCTCCACGTAGTCCGCATCGGCGCCGGGATGCCGGCGGGCGTCGACGAACCGACCGTCGCGGCAGGCCCGCCGCGCCGCCGCTTCCGTGGCGCCGTCGTCGGCAAGAAAGAACTGCGAGGCCGTGATCCTCCACGGCGGCTCGTGGATCACCGCCGCCGTCGCGAGGCAGGCGAGGCCGGCGGCCGGGAGCCAGGCGAGCCGGGGCCGGTCGCGAAGGCGGCGGGCGAGGTCGGCGGCGAACGCGACCAGCATCAGCATCGCCACGAGATTCTGCGCGTAGAAGTACCGGTCCGGGGACGTGTGCAGGTAGCCGTCGAGGATCGCGGCGAGTTCGCCCCGCTTGAGGGCCAGCACCGCCGAGACGAGCATGACCGTCGCCAAGCCCCCGGCCATCAGCGGTCGGCGCTCGTGCCGCCCCCACCGCCAGACCGCGACTCCCGCACCGGCCGCGAGCGCCAGCGTGCTCCACGTGGAGAGGTGCCGATAGATCGGCCAGACGACCGGATAGAGAAGGCCGCGGGCCACGCCGATTTCGACCGCCGCGTCGAACGACGCCGCGGGCGCCGCGGTGGTGTGCGGACGCTGGGCCATGGGCAGCCCGTTGACCGCCACACACGCGACGGCGAGCAGGCAGAGGCTGACGAACGCGCCCTCCCGCACGATCGCGGCCGGCCGCTCGCGTCTGCCGAGCCAGCGACGGACCGCGGGCCAGGCCGCCGCCGCCAGCATCGGGATGCACATCGGGTTGGTGGCCGTGCACACCAAGAGCCCCGCGTCCACGGGAAGCGCCTGCGCGAACGACCGCACCGCCGTGGTGCGATGCCAGAGGAGCACGAAGGCGATGAACAGGAACACGAACCCGACGTTGACCGCGCGACCGAGGATCTCGTAGCCCGACCACGTCTCCACGCCCAGCGGCAGCGTGCAGGCGAGGAGCCACGCGGCCCAGCAGAACCCCGCGCCGAGCTGCCGCCGCAGGAGGAGCACCGGCAACGCGAACGCCGCCGCAAAAAACACGTACGACGTCACCGCCAGGCAACGCGGCAGCGCGAAGACATCGTCGCAGATCCCCTGTGCCACCGCCGAGGCGACACCGATGAGCAGCGCGTTGCCGAGCACGGCATAGTCACCTCGGGCGTGGAGCGCGGTGTGCACGATGCCGCGGGTCTCGACCAGCGACGTCCAGTGCCAGTCCTCCGCGAACAACGTCGGCGACACATAGGCCGCCGGCGCGCGGGCGAACAGGATCACGGCGCCGAAGGCCGTGGCGGCGAGGAACTGGAACAGCGGCGTGCCCGCGACCCGGACCAGGTCGGCGCGCAACGAACCCTCCGCCCACGGACGCGACACGGCGGCCATGATCAGGCTCCCTCCGGCACGTGGACGAGCTGCACGTCGAGCACCGCGGGCAGGGGAAGGTCGCGCCGCGGCCCGCCGTGCCGCTGCCGAACGGAGACGTCGACGGCCGGCTCCACCGGGCGAAACAGCGGCAGGCCGAGCGGCTTCTCCCTCGAGCCCGGACCGGTCGTGATCCGCAGCGCATAGCGGGCGGCGGCGCTATCGACGATCGGCTCGAACAGCAGTTCGGCGTAGCCCCAGTCGGTGGCCGCGGCCGTGGGGATCGTGCCGCTCCGCACCGTCCGCAGCGAGCGGCCGTCGGCCGCCACTTCCACGAGCGACCAGCCGCAGGCATACGCCTCCGGCGCCACCCCCCACGTGACGGTCCGCAGCCGCAGGCCCGTCAGCCCGTCGGCCGGCACGTCGAACTCGTGGCGGATGACGACGTCGTCGGCCACGGCGACGGAGCCGACGACCTCCCCGATCGCCCGCTGCGCCGCCGGTGCCGCGCGGCGGTGCTCCGCGAACGCTGCGCGGGCCCGGGCCTCCACACCGCAGAACGCGGCGGCGGCCGCGATCGCGACGAGGGCCAGGGCGAGTGCCCAGGCGGCAGCGAGTCGCGCGGCATCCCTGATGTGCGTCAACGGCGGTGCGGTGGCCATGGGTGTCGCGCCGCGCGTCAGGCGGCCCTCGGGACCGGCGGTTCGGCGGCCGGCAGGCCCGCGGCGAGCTGTGCGCGGACCGCGGCGATCTCCGCATCGGCCGCGGTGCGGATCGCGACCCACTCGCGCCGCACGTCGTCGTTGTCGCGCTGCAGCCGGGCGGCCCGCGCCCACTCGATCACGGCCAGTTCGGCGGTTGACAGATGGCCGGGGTCGAACAGGGGCGGCCGCGTGCCCGCCTCGTGGCAGAGCCGATAGTAGACCTCGATCGCTTCGGGAAACGCGGCGGCGAGCAGCTGCGCTCGGCGGCCGTCGGCGTCACTGCCGAGCAGTTCGGGCCGGTACCGCTCCGGTGGTTCGCCGACGGGCACGCCCAGTCGATGGCGGATCGCCGCGAACACCTGCTTCGCCTGCTGGGCGATCTGCCGGGTCTCGCGGACGAGGCACCGCTCGTGGTGCCGCGACACGAAGCGGAGGATCAGCCGGTTGTAATGCAGCCACACGCGGGCGGCGAGCAGCGGATTGAAGACGAATGCCGGATCGCCACGACGAAAGAAGGAGTCGACCACCTCCCACGGACTGCGAAACACGAACACGAACCGCGCCTCGGGAAGCATCTCGGCCCAGAAGTCGAGAAACAGCACCGTGCGCGGATCCTTCCAGCCCCACAGGCACCCCCGGCCGCGCCGGTCGGCGACGAGCGCGTCGGCGGAGGCCCGCAGCGGCTCGGGCACGGCGGGTTCGGCCGCGGGCGTGAATCCCTCGGGGGACAGGCCGTTGCCGACGAGTGCCCGCTCGTGAAAGTCATGGAAGTCGAGATCCTCGAAGTGGCCGGCATCGTTGCCGTTGCCGCTGCCCATCAGCCGCTGGCCCATCGCGACGCCAGCGCCGTCGGCCAGTGATGCGAGCAGCGAGGTTCCGGATCGGTGCATGCCCACGACGACCAGCGCATGGCCGCCGGCCGCGGCGGAGGGCGGAGGAAGCGGGACGGGTGATGTCATGGGATGCCCGAATGCGATGCGATGACAGAGGGATCGCGGGCGGGGTGATAGGGAAAGCGGTCGACCCGCTCAAGGTCAGCACCACCGCCGCAAGGGGGGGGCTGCAGGGCATCCAAACGGGATTGCCCGGCCCCGCGCCGTTCGCTATCACCCCGCCCCTGCCGCCGGGAGCCCTCCCGGAATCCACCGCCCCCTTCACCGATGGTCCAATGAAACTAGGCAGAACGCTTGCCGACGCGGCCGGACGCATGCCGCTCGTGGGCCGGGTCGTTCCCAGGATCCAGACTCGGCTGCGGGCGGCACGGTCGCAGCGGCTGCTGCGGCAGTTCGAGGCGCTCGCCAACCAGCCCACGCCCGCGCCGGCGCTCGTCGGAGGGATGGCGGCCGCGCCGGCGGAATACGCGGCCTGGATCGCCTCCCAGGAGGTGCCGCGGGACCGTCCGGCCTCGGCGCGACCGGCGCGACCGCCCGCCGCGGCGGCCGCGCGGCCGCTCGTCAGCGTGCTCATTCCCGTCTACCGCGTAAAGACGCGGTTCCTGGCCCGAACGCTCGAATCGCTCGCCGCCCAGACCTTCGGCGACTGGGAGGCCTGCCTGGCCTGCGCCGCACCCGACGACCTCGAGAATCGGCGATTGCTCGAGACGTGGGCGGCTCGCGATCCCCGGTTCCGCGTGGAGTTCCTCGATACCAACGGCGGCATCTCCGCCAACTCCAACGCGGCCCTCGCCATGGCCCGCGGCGAGTTCATCGCCCTGCTCGACCACGACGACGAACTCACGCCCTTCGCGCTGGAGCGGATGGCCGAGGCGATCGCCGCCGAGCCAGAGGCCGACTTTCTCTACTCCGACAAGGACAGCATCGACGAGGATTCGACGCTCCGGCAGAACGCGCTGTTCAAGCCCGAGTGGAGCCCCGAGATCCTCTGGTCGGTCAACTACCTCACGCACTTCAACCTCATCCGTCGGCGGGTGGTCGAGGAGATCGGCGGGTTTCGCCGGACCACCGACGGCGCCCAGGACTGGGACATCTTCCTGCGGGCCTGCGAGCGGTCGCGGCGGATCGTCCGCGTGCCCGGCGTCCACTACCACTGGCGGATCCACGCGGCGTCGACGTCGACGGGCCTCGCCGCCAAGCCCTACGCGCTCGACGGCCAGCTCACCGCCCTCCGCGATCGTGTGGCGCGGCTCGGGCTCGACGCCCGGGTGGAGCCGAACGACGACTCAGGATTCCATGTCCGCTGGACCCCGCCGCCGGCGGGCATCCACGTGGTGATCGACGGCACGACGGCCGACGCCGCGGGGCTCGCCGATCTCACCCGCTCGTGCCGAGATGCCGACGGCATCATGGCCGTGACGGTCATCGCCCCGGCCGACGTCGTGGCCTGGATCGGCACGATCGACGGCGTGGACTTCATCGTCGGCACGAGCGAACGCCGCACCCGGCTGGCCAACCAGGTGGTGGCCCGGTCGCTCGACGCGACGCGGGCGATCGTGTTCCTGTCGGGCCGCATCCGCACGGTGACGGCCGGCGGCCTCGAGGAACTGGCCTCGTGGGTCACGTGCCATCCGGAGATCGGCTTCGCCAGCGGCCTGGTGCTCGACGCCGCCGGCGCGGTCGTCGAGGCAGGCCTCGTGGTAGACGCCAACGGCGTCGGCTCGCCGATGTTTCGCGGCTCCCCGCTGCGGCAGTGGGGCTGGTTCGGGGGTCCGCTCTGGTATCGCAACTGCTCGGCCGCGAGCCCGTGGGCCGTCGCCGTCAACGCCGATGCCTGGGTCGCCGCCGGCGGGTTCGACGAGCGACTTGACTGGCAGTCGACCTTCGTCGATCTCTGCGGCTCGATCCGCCGCAACGGCCGCCGCGGGATGGTCGACCCGCACGCCCGGATGACGCTCCACCAGGGCGATCTCCCCGGTGTGCCCGCATTCCACGACAGCCTGCGTGCCGACCCGAACTTCCATCCGGCCTTCTCTTCGGTCGTGCCGCTGACGCTCGACGTGTCGCGTTCGGGCCGCGCGTCCGACGCCAGGCCCTCCCGCCGGCGCCGGCTCCTGCCCCGGATCCGCTTGCCGAAGCTCGGGACCACCACGGCAGCCGGCGGTGCACCCCGCCCCGGGTCGTACGCGGCCGATGCGATGGTGCTCGCCGGAATCAACGCGCTCTCGCTCGACGACCTCCGTCAGCCGCAGCAGCATCCTGAGCGGGTGGGCCGCGGGGCGGGCGCGGGCTGGTGCAACTGGTACCTGCCGCCGTTCGACAACCCGTTCTACGGCGGCGTGATGACGATCCTGCGGTGCGCCGAACACCTGCAGCGGGTGCGGGGCGTGCGGCAGCGGTTCCTGATCTGCGGTGGCTGCGATCCGCACGTCATGCGGGAGCGGATCGCGACGGCGTTTCCGACGCTCGCGGGAGCCGTGGTTCTGCCGCTCGACTCCGCCGAGGCGATCCGCGTGATCCCACCGGCCGACTACTCGGTCGCCACGCTCTGGACCACCGCATACGTGCTCCAGAAGGTGCGAAACACGGGCCTGAAGTTCTACTTCATCCAGGACTGGGAGCCGCTCTTCTATCCGGCCGGGTCCACGTCGGCACAGGCCGAACTGACATACGACTTCGGCTTCTACGGCATCGCCAACACGCGAACCCTGCGGCGGCTCTACGAGGAGGAGCACGGCGGCAGGGCCGTGCACTTCGCCCCACAGATCGACCCGGAGGTGTTCCACGGCCACCCGCTCCGGCCGGCCGGCGGACCGCTGCGGCTGTTCTTCTACGGCCGGCCCGGCCACTCGCGCAACGGCTTCGAACTCGCCGCCGCCGCGCTGCGTGACCTGAAGAGCCGGCTCGGCGACCGCGTGCAGATCCTGTGCGCGGGCGCCCCGTGGAACACGGCCGACTACGGGCTCGACGGCGTGATCGAAAGCCTCGGCCTGCTCGACTACCGCGCCACGGGCGACCTCTACCGCTCGTGCCACATGGGCTTCGTGATGATGATGACCAGGCATCCCTCGTACCTGCCCTTCGAGTTCATGGCCTGCGGAGGATTGCTCGTGTCGAACGACAACCGGGCCAATCACTGGCTGCTCCGCGACGGCGAGAACTGCCTGCTCGCCCCGGCGAGCGCGCCGGCCATCGCCGACCGGCTGGCATGGGCGGTCGAGCACTACGACGATCTGCTGCCGATCCGGCGCGCCGGCTGGGAGACGATTCGCCGTAATCATTCCAATTGGGACCAGGCGTTCGCGGACGTCTGGGAGTTCATGCGGGGTGTTTCTGCGTCGCCGGTCCGGCAGGCTGCCTGACCCGAGAGGCTCTTCATGATCGTCTTCCCCGACACGTCGCCGGCGGTATCGCCGATCGACCCGCAACCGATGCTCGCGTGGCTGCGCCGCGAGGCCGTCGTGCTCCAGGCACGCGGCACGGCGTTCGGCGAGCAGGTGT
>JBJTRH010000032.1:0-9430 GCA_046076065.1 Planctomycetaceae bacterium
CAACGTGGGCACGAGCGGCATCGAGGACTCGGTTCGCACGGCCACCGGTACCAACGCGGCCGGCGTGGAGGGTGTCATCGTCACGGCCACCGCGACCGGAGAACCGGCCCGCACCACCGTCACCACGAAAGATGGTGCCTACCGGTTCCGCGGCCTGACGGCGAACGCGAAGTACACGATCGACACCAAGCAGTGGGGCACGACGGACGTTCGCGCTGGGTGGTCCGAGAGCCGGGATGGCGTGTTCTACTCGTCACTTGCGCCCCTCGGAGTGGGCGGTACGGCCATCATGGAAGCGACGGAGAACGGCGACGTCTATGACTACCGGATCGTGGCGAGAGACTCGCAAGGGAGCGAACTGTGGCGCACGGCCACGTTGTTCAGTGGGAAACCGGCAACAGACACGCTCGATACGTTCTTCGATTCCTACGCGAAGATCATTCACGATCGTGGTTGGATCTACTTCTGCGGCAGTACGTCCGGCACGGGCAACACCACCTACTTCATCCGTCGCATTCGTGTGACCGATCGCGTTGTCGAGCCCCTGATTGATGGCCTTGAAAGCGCCCCGACATTCAACGTCAACAATGGCGTTGTCGTTCGCAATGGCTGGAACTACAACACCTTCGCGTATGTTTTCAGTGTCTGGGATGCGGATTCAAAGCGGGAACTGATCGCATGGGAAGATAGCGAGAGCGGCGTCACGTCGCTCGCGATTCTGAAGAGCGCTAACGGTATCGCCGTGACGGGAGCAGGGATGGACAGAGTCCGGCGATGGGACATCTATCAAGAGGGATCGACGTGGAAGGTTCGGGCGGCATCGGCATTCGGAAGCCAAGGGCAGGTCTATCTGTCCACGGCCGAAAAACCCAATGGCGTCTGGTATCCGTTCACTACGGAGATCGCGAGCGATGGACGCACATATCTTGGCGGTGTCCGATTCACGGATGATTATTATGAAATCTCCGCCCCCTTCGTGGTTGCCATCAGCGCCACAGGGGAAGTGCTTTGGGAGCGCTACGGAGGGTACGGGGCGATGGAGGAGGTGCCAGCCACCGCGATGGACTACATGTCGCCCGAGGGGATCTTCGTCCTCCCGATCACGTCGGCGATCGCGATCGATTCGGCTGGTTCACTGATCGTCGGCGGCATCGCATACGGGGAGATTGCTGGCAAGGCGGGGCTCGGGTATGGGGACGTGTTTCTCGCGAAGATGAGTTCGGATGGAGACACGTCATGGGTGCAGCAGGTCGGCACGGCCAATCATGACACGATCTACAATGGGGCCTTGAGCCTCGACGCACGGGGACGTGGTGTTTGCCGGTCAGGAATACGACCCCCCGCGCACCGAAGGCGGTTTTTACTCCAACAAGGGCTTCGTGCGATCCCTCGCCACCGTCGCCACCGGCTCGCAGGCCCCGAAGGATCTTCCGGTGCTCCTCGCGGCGACTGGTTCGGCCGGCAGCGCGTCGAGCCTCGCCGCCCCGCTCGTGGTCAAGGAAGGCGAGAGCGTCAGCTTCGCCGCATCGCTCCTCCCCGTCCCCGGGAATGGGCCCTTCGGCAACGTGACCTTCTCGACCGGCACCGTCTCGGCCGTCGTCGCGCCCGTGGCGGGCAAGGCGACCTGGTCGCGCACCTTCACCGTCGCCCCGGGCGACACGCTCTACGGCGGGAAGAAGGAAGTGAAGGTCAAGGCGACCGCGAAACAGGGCCCGACGACCTTCGACGACACCATCACGGTCCTCGTCGAGCCGGTCGCCCCGACGCTCGAGCAGGCGGTCAAGCAGAACGCGATTGAGCGGATGCCGAAGGTGCTCTCGATCGGCACCATCGGCGGCGTCGCCGGAGACGGCGTCGATGCCACCGGCACCCTCTACAACGTCGACGTCACCTGGTGGAAGAAGGACGTCGGAAGCGCCTTGAACCCCGAGGGGGCGATTCTCGGCCTGCGTAAGCCCACGGGCGCCGCCAGCACGAACGTCACCTTCAAGGACGACGGCACGTACACCGTCCGCGTCGTCGTCACCGACAACGACGGCCAAACCGACTGGAAGCAGATCGACGTCGCCGTCGCCCCCGGCACGCCCACCGCCCAGATCGGAGTGCCCGCCGGGCTCGCGCTCGTGGAGGGACAGTCGGCCACGCTCACCGGCAACCCTGCCAAGACCGGCTTCACGGCGGCCGATTTCACCGCCTTCAAGTGGACGGTGACGCGCAACGGCGCCCCCTGGCACACGGCCACGACGAAGGACTACGAGTTCAAGCCGGTCGACGGCGGCACCTACGCCTTCACCTTCGAGGCCACCGACGACAACGGCGCCAAAGCAGCACCCGCGACCGCTTCGCTCACCGTCGGCCAGAAGGGGCCCTCGGCTGCGATCCTCGGCGTGCCCCGGGGTCAGGTCGTCGCCGGGTCGAAGGTCGAACTCTCCGCGGCCGCCACCGGCGGCGGCGTCAACGACACCACCTTCACGTACGCCTGGTCGGTGAAGAAGGATGGCGCGGCCTTCGCCTTGCCTGCCGGCACCGTCACGACTGCCCAGGCGTTCGCCTTCGTGGCGACCGACAACGGCAAGGCCGGCCCCGCGTCGTACGAGGTGACGCTGGCGGTCACCGACGACGACGGCCAGCGGGTGGAATCGAAGACGACCTTCACCGCCGCCAACACCGCGCCGCTCTTCGATCCCGTCACGCCCGTCACGAACATCCCGACGGCGGCGGTCAACGAGGGCACGGCGCTCTCCTTCACGGCCCGGGCGACCGACGCCGGCACGGCCACGGGCGACGCGATCACGTATGCCTGGTACGCCTGGCCGCGTCGGGCCACCCCGCCCCTGGTGGTGGCAGCGGCGACGCTCGTGGGCGACAGCCTCACGCTCGACGCCAGCGGCTGGCCGGCGGCCACCCTCGCGTCGGTCACCATCGGCATGCGCCTCTCGGCCGTGGGTGATCCGCGGCCCGATCCCTTCCTCTCCTCGACGTTCGTGACGAAGATCGAGGGCACCACGATCCGTCTCTCACGGCCGATCGACATCGGCGGCACCTACCCGATCGGCTTCACGGCTCCCGTCGCCACCGGCAACGCCGCCACCTTCGCCTTCAAGCCGGCCGACGACGGGCTCGCCGACGACGGCATCTTCATCGTCGCCGTCACCGCCACCGACAAGCCGGGTGGTGTGGCGATCCACGATTTCCCCGTTCAGGTGCGGAACGTCGCGCCCACCGCGAATCTCGTCATCGCCGGAGCCACGACTTACGAGCAGGGGGCGAAGGTCACCTTCCGGCTCGACGAGGCCTTCGATCCCTCGGACGCCGACAAGGCGACGCTCACCTACTCCTTCGATCTCGACGACGACGGCTCCTGGGAGGTCGTGAACGCGACGTCCAACGTCTTCACGACTCCCGCGCTTCTCGAGGAGGGCAAGCGCACCGTGCGTGCCCGCGTCGCCGACGACGACGGTGGCGTCTTCGAAGGCACGCTGCCGGTCTCCATCGCCAACGATTCCCCCGAGGTGACGTCGCTCGCCAGTCGGACCACGACCAGCGCCGCCCGGATGGCCGCGTTCAGCTCGCTCGCGCTCAATTCCACGCTCGGGACGCCGCCCATCACGGCGCCGGGCCGCCGCATCGTGCTCGACGGCACCTTCGCCGACGCAGGGCTCTCCGTCGACGCCCACCGCGGCGAGGTCGTGGTGCGCAACGAACGGACCGGCACGCTCACGGTCCTCCCGCTGGCGATCGAGCAGGGCACGAATCGCTTCACCATCGACTACACCTTCGACAAGCCCGCCGCCGAGACGGAGGATGTCTTCGAGGTGACTGCCCGCGTCATCGACGACAAGTCGGGGACGCCGGTGACGAAGTCGGTGCGCGTGCAGCCGGCGGGGAAGTCCGACGATACCTCGCCGCCGGTGGTGACGGGCGTCACGGCCATCGCCAGCCGCGCGGGCACGCTCCGGATCGGCGACACGGTGACCTTCACCGTCACCTTCGGCGAGCCGGTGATGGTGGCCGGCACCCCCGGCCTGCGGCTCCTCCTCGGCTCCGTGCCCCAGACGGCGATCGCCCAGCCCCGCTCGAATCTCGCCACCACGGTCGACTTCACCTACACCGTCACCCAGCAGACGGCCAGCGCCGTCTCCAACCTCACCCTCGCGGGAGGCCTCGACCTCGCGCCGGGGCAGATCGTCGACCAGAACGGCAACCGGACCCCCGACGCCTTCCCGGTACCCGCCACGTTCACGGCCATCGCGGTCGACGCGTACCGGCCCGGCGCACCGCCGGTCGCGCTCGCGAGCGACACCGGCATCTCCGCGACCGACCTCGTCACCCAGTCGCCCGTGGTCGCCATGAGCGCCAAGGCTGCCGGCCTCATGCCGGCGGGAACGACCTGGCAGTGGATCGCCGACGGCGGCAAGATCTGGAGCGCGAACCTCCCGCAGACGGCGACCTCGTTCACGCTGAAAACCACGGGGAGCAAGACCGACACGTTCCAAGTGAAGGTGAAGCTCGTCAGTGCCGGTGGCAACGAAGGGCCGGTGACCGAACTTCCGAAGCCGGTCACGGTCGACACCAAGGCCCCGACGCTCCTGCGCTTCACCTCGCCGAACACCGCCGGCAGCTACAAGGCGGGTGCGACGATCCAGGTGCAGGCCGAGATGTCCGAGCCGGTGGTCCCCGGCGGCGAGATGACCGTGACGCTCAACACGCTCCCCACCGCGACCATGGTCGTGCTCAAGGCCCCGGCCAACGGCGGCACGCTGCTCACCGGCGCCTTCACCGTCGCGGCCACGCAGTCGGCCGGCGCGCTCAAGGTCACGGCCCTCAAGGTCGGCACCGCGGGGCTCGTCGACGTCGCGGGGAACAAGTCGACGACGATCACCGTGCCCACGGGGGCGAACAACCTCGACGACACCACGCCGATCGCCATCGACAACGTCGCGCCCAGGCTCGTGTCGCTCTCGACCACGTCACCCGGCGGCCGCGCCTACCGCGAGGGAGCGGCGATCGACCTGGTGGCGACGCTCTCGGAGCGTCCGGCGGCCGACGCCGTCCTCGCGGTCACCCTCAACAACCGCGCCGCCGGGCCGACGATCGTCGAGCTGCGCCCCTCGGCCACCGGCAACACGCTCGTCGGCACGTACGTCGTCGGGAAGGGGGATCTCACCCCGGCCGGCCAGTTCCTCACCGTCACCGACGTGAGGGTGGTGAGGGCCGCCGACGTCGCGGGCAATCCGCTCGCCTCCTTCACGCTCGCGTCGCTCGCGAACGTCGTCACCGCGAAGATCACGATCGACGCCGAGGCCCCCGCGGCCGTGCAGTTGGCCCTCGCCATCGACAGCGGCGCGTCGGCGACCGATCGTGTCACCAAGAACGGCACGATCAACGTGCTCGGCCTCGAGAGCGGCGGCACGTGGAGGTGGAGCCTCGACGGCGGCACGACCTTCACCGTCGGCAGCGGGGCGTCGTTCACGCTGCCGGCCGGCGACTACGAGGCGGGTGCGGTGGTCGTCCGGCAGACGGATGCCGGCGGCAACGAGGGCCCGCTGGCCACCTTCCCCGCGGCCCTGCTGGTCGACACCAGCGCGCCGCGTGTGGTGGCCTTCTCGACCCCCGCTGCCGCGGGACGGTACCGCGCCGGGGCGGTCGTGCCGGTGACGGCCGAGGTCTCGGAGCCGGTCCCGGCCGGAACGACGATCGTCGCCACGCTCTCCACGCTCGCCACGGTGACCCTCACCGCCGCCAACGAGGGCACGACGCTCGCCGGGCAGTACGTCGTCGCCGACGGCCAGAGCACGGAACTGCTCGTGGTGCGGTCGTTCACCGCGTCGGGAGTGGCCGACCGGGCGGGCAACGCCTTCCTCACCACCATGCCCCCGGCCTGGCTGAACCTCGACGCCAACCGCACCAAGACGATCGCCGTCGACACGACCAGCCCGCTGGCGCCGGCGATCACGCTCGCCAGGGACACCGGCGTCAGCGCGACCGACGGCGTGACGTCGTCGGGCGTGATGAACGTGGCCGGCCTCGAGGCCAACGCCATCTGGAAGTGGAGCGTGGACGGCGGCACGACCTTCGCCACGGGCACGGGCAAGTCGTTCATCCTCCCGCCGGGCAGCTATCAGCCCGGGGCCGTGATCCTGAAGCAGATCGATCTCGCCGGCAACGAGAGCCCGATCGGCGACAACGCCAAGGCGCTCGCCATCGATCCGACGGCGCCGGCGGTCCAGTCGTTCTCCGCCTCGGTTTCCCCGGGGGCCTACAAGGCCGGCACCGCGATGACGATCACGGCCACGCTCGCGGAGCCCGTCATCCCCGGCGGCGAGATCACGGCGCAGCTTTCCAACGGAAGGTCCGTCACGCTCGCCAACGCCCTGCGGTCGACCACGCTCACCGGCACCTACACGGTCGCCGTGGGCGACGACACGCAGCTCCTCAAGATCACCTCCTTCACCGCCGGCAGGATCGTCGACGTGGCGGGCAACCCGCTCACGAGCACCGCCGTGCCCGGCGGCGCCGGAAATCTCGGCGGCAGCGGCGCCATCCGCATCGACACCGTCGCGCCGGGGGCCGTGACGCTGACCCTCAAGAGCGACACGGGATCCAAGGCGGACGACGCCATCACCCGCGACGGCACGATCAACGTCGCCGGACTCGACGCGGGCGACACGTTCAAGTGGTCGAGCGACTCTGGCCAGACGTGGAAGGCGGGCGCCGGCGCGGCCTTCGTGCTGCCCGACGGCTCGTACGGCGTCGCGGCGGTGCGGGTGATTCGCCTCGACGCCGCCGGCAACGAGGGGCCGATGACGAGCCTCGACAAGGCGATCGTGGTCGACACCGTGCACGCCGTCGAGTCGATCACCACCTCGAAGGCCTCCGGTGCCTACCGCGAGGGGGTCGTGATCCCGATCACGGTGAACCTCACCGATCCGGTCGCGGCGTCGACGAAGCTCACCCTCACGCTCAACACGCTCGTCGCCGGCGTCGCCGCGAAGATCGACGTCGTCGCAGGGGCCCTGGGGAAGGTGCTCTCCGGCCTCTTCACGGTGGCCGCCGGACAGAACGTGGCGGCCCTCAAGGTGACGAAGATCGAGGGCACCCCGGCGGCCGACGTCGCCGGCAACGCCTTCAGCACCGCGCTGCCGGCCGACGCCAAGAACCTCGGCGACGGCAGGACGATCCGCATCGACACCGCGCTCCCGGCCGCCCCTTCGCTCTCGCTTGCCAGCGACGAGGGGCCGCGGAACACCGACTGGGTGACGCGGAACGGCCAGGTGAACGTCACCGGCCTCGAGGCCGACGCCACCTGGGTGTGGAGCGCGAACACGGGTACGTCGTTCACCCCCGGCAGCGGCGTCAGCTTCCCCCTCCCGGCGGGTACCTACCCCGTCGGCGCGGTGGTCGTGCGGCAGACCGACGGCGCCGGCAACGTGGGCCCCACCGTCTCCAACAAGACGCCGATCGTCATCGACGCCGTCGCGCCGAAGATCTCCTCCTTCACGACGACGACCGTCGCCGGCAGCTACGGGGCGGGAACCGCCATTGGCATCACCGCCACGATGTCGGAGCCGGTCGCGGCCGGCGCCCAGGTGGAGGCATTGCTCTCCTCGGGAGCGACGGTGACCCTCGCGGCGGCCGCCGAGGGGACGACCCTCACCGGCACCTCCACCGTCGCGGCGGGGCAGAACACGGCGCTCCTGAAGGTCAACACGCTCTCGGCCGCCAAGGGCATCGTCGACATCGCCGGCAACCAGGCCGATCTCACGCTCCCCACGGGTGCCGGCAACATCGATCAGAATAACGCGAAGAAGATCGTGATCGACACCACCGCGCCGGCCGCGCTGACACTCGCCCTCACCGCCGACACGGGCACGAGCGCGACCGACGGGATCACGAAGACCAACACCTTCAAGGTGGACAACCGAGAGACCGGTGCGACGGTGTGGTGGCGGACCAAGGCGAGCGACGAATTCACGAACGCGGCGCTCGTCCTTGCCGACGGCACCTACGCCATCAACTCCGTCGAGGTGAAGCAGCGCGACGCCGCCGGCAACTTCAGTCCCGTGACGAGGAACGCCGCCGCGTGGACGATCGACACCGTGGCGCCGACGATCGAGACGGTCGCCACGGGTGCGAATGCCGGCTTCTACAACGCCGCCGACACGCTCTTGATCGGGGCGATCGCCAGCGAATCCCTCGCGCCCTCCAGTCGCGTCGTCCTGACGCTCTCGAGCGGCACGACTGCGATGCCGGCGACGGTCGAGTTGAAGGCAGTGCCGAACCCTGCCACGCAGATCTCGGGCAATTACACCGTCGCCGCCGGGCACAATACGAGCCTGCTCAAGGCGACGGGAGTCTCCGGAAACCCGAGCACCGTCACCGACATCGCCGGGAATCCCTGGGACGGAACGCTGCCGGCGACGAAGAACATCGATGCCGACGGCACCAAGAAGGTGGTCATCGACACCGTGGCTCCCGCCAAGCCCGGGTACAGCCTCGCGCAGGACACCGGCTCGTCGAGCACCGACTGGATCACGAGCAACGGTCTGGTCAACGTCACCGGCCTCGAGTCGGGGGCGACCTGGATGTGGAGACTCGCCGGTGGCGCCTGGACGACGGGCGTCGGCACGAGCTTCGTGATCCCGGAGAAGGATCTCTCGAAGAATCCTTCGGGCGATCCCCGATGGGCCAGCGCGATCGACGTCAAGCAGATCGACCAAGCCAACAACGCAAGCGCGATCTACACGCACATCGGGTACATCCTCATCGACAAGAAGCCTCCGACGCTCGTCAGCTTCTCCGTCGCGCAGCCTGCCGGAACCTACAAGACCGGCCAGGAACTCACGATCGTCGCCTCGTTCTCCGAGGCCGGTGACACGGAAGGGAAGCGTCCCTACTCCACGGCGCTGGCCCCCACCGCGAAGGTCATCGTGACGCTCAGCACGGGCGTCAAGGTGGAGCTGGTGCGTTTGAACACCCTCGGTCCGAACCAACTGGCCGGCAAGTTCAAGATCGGCAGCGAAAAGTCGGATCGGCTGACCGTCGGTATCGGCCAATCGCTCGGAAAATCCTACACCGTCAGTGGACTGGCTGACGAAGCAGGAAACGTGCAGACCGCCACGCCGAAGGTGCCGGAAAACATCGACGAGGGGCCGAAGGCGAAGATCATCAAGATCAACGTGTGATCGCCGCGGGGGCAGGGCGGGCCTGGGGTCCCCCTGGCCGCTTTCGGGCCGGCGCCTAACGTTTTCCAATTCGTTGTTGGAAACCCCAGGAGCCCGCCATGAAAACCCTCTGGATCGCCATCCCGGCCGTGATCGGCCTGGCCTTCGCCCCCGCCGCCGCCTCCGCCGGTAACTGCAAGGGCAGCCGCGGCCGTGTCACCCACGCCCCGGTCCACGCCCAGCCCGCCGTCCGCTACCACGGCACC
>JBJTRH010000033.1:0-9585 GCA_046076065.1 Planctomycetaceae bacterium
ACGGAGCGGTCGTGCGGATCACTGCCGGGAGCCACCAGTTCCAACCGCTCGACCGCCTCGCCCGCCCAGCGGACCCAGGCCCGGGCCATCGACGTCTTCCAGTAGGCCTGCGCGATCCAGAGCCGGCGCGAGGAGTCGCCGGGACGCTGGATCGCCTCCAGCAGGGGGAGCGGCCGCACGTACAACTCGGCGTCGTTCGACGCGAGCCGGGGCGCGCCTGGCCGGCTCGCGAGCGGCTCGAGCAGTTCCGCGAGGAGCGCGGCGGAGTCGCTCGCCGCCGGATCGGCGGCGGCGGGAACATCGCCGCCGCGGGCGATCGGCAGGGCGAGTCCCGCGAGCACGACCAAAAATGCCACCAGCTTCATGCCGACAGGCTCACAAACCCGCCTCCCGCGAGTCAACGGCAACCCGGCGGGGGCTACGACGGCGAGTCGAGATAGGGGTCTTGGCTCATCTGGATGTGGGCCTCGGCCCGCTGCCGCTCCACGTACTCGAGGATTCGCCGCTGCCGGCGGTGCCGCGCCTCGACCCGCCGCTGGGCCCGCTGAAAGGGCTTGAGCAGCGACTCGGGGTGTCCGCCGAGCTTCCCGGCCATCGACGCGGCGATGCGGGCGGCCCGCTTGGGGCCGTAGCCCTGCATGAGGATGTCGTCGTCGAGGGCCACGTACTGCCGCCAGGTGCCGGGGTCGCCCTGTCGTCCGCAGCGGCCCACCAGCTGCCGGTCGATCCGCGCCGAGTCGTGGAGTTCCGTGCAGATCACGTGGAGGCCGCCCAGTTCGTGCACGCCCGGGCCGAGCTTGATGTCGGTGCCGCGGCCGGCCATGTTCGTGGAGACCGTGATCTGGCCGTGCTGTCCGGCCCGGGACACGATCTCGGCCTCCTGCTCGATGTGGCGTGCGTTGAGCACGGTGTGCTCGAGTCCCGCTTCGTGGAGCAGCTGCGAGAGCCGCTCCGACTTGTCGATCGACCGGGTGCCGATGAGCACCGGCCGGCCGACCTCGTGCAACGCGGCCACCTCCGCGACGATCCTGGCGAACTTGTCCTCCTGATCGAGGCAGACCGCGGGATCGAGACGGCGGCGGATGGCGGGCTTGTTGGTCGGGACCACCGCCACGTTTACGTCGTACGTGCGGGCGATCTCGCCGGCACTCGTGGCGATCGTTCCGGTCATCCCGGCAAGATGGGGCCAGCGGGCGAACAGGTCCTGGATCGTGATCCGGGCGGCGTGTCCGCTTCCGGCGGTGACCTCGACGGCTTCCCCCTCCGCGCTGCTGAAGCTCTCCTTGGCTTCGACCGCCTGATGCAGGCCGTCGCGCCAGCTGCGGCCCTCGGCCGCCCGCCCCGTGAACTCGTCGATGATCACGATCTTCCCGTCGCGGACGACGTACTGCCGATCGCGGATGAAGAAGTGCTTTGCCCGCAGGGCACGCTCGACGGCCTCGTAGATCTCCAAGAGACCGAACGACCCGAGTTCCACCGGTCGTGGAGCCGCACGAACCCGGCTGCGCCCCCGCCCCAGCAGTTCGCACGACTGCTTGGTCTGGTCCTTCTCGAAATCGACGTCGACCTCGAGCGACTCGGCGAGCCCTGCCGAAAAACGATACAGCGCCACCATGGACGCCTGCGCCTCGCCCGGCGCCGAGGAGATGATCAGAGGCGTGCGGGCTTCGTCGATGAGCACGTTGTCGGCCTCGTCGACGAGCGCGAACCAGAAGGGCCGCTGGAGCGACTTCGCCGATCCGCCACCGCCGCCGACGAGCATGGCTCCGAGATCGCCGGTCGCCTCGTCGAGCTGCCGCTTGATGAGCCGATCCTTGAGGAAGTCGAATCCGAACTCCTTCGCCGTGCCATACGTGATGTCGCAGGCATACGCCTTGCGGCGCTGGTCGAAGTCCATCTGCGACTCCACCACCCCCACGCGAAGGCCGAGCGCTTCGTACACGGGCTTCAAGAGGTCGGCATCGCGCTGGGCGAGATAGTCGTTGACGGTGGCGAGGTGGGTTCCCTTGCCTGCGAGGGCGTAGAGGACGAGCGGCAGGGTCGCGACCAGCGTTTTTCCCTCGCCGGTCTGCATTTCGACGATGGCGCCCCGCACCAGTGCCGCCCCGGCGAGGAGCTGCACGTCGTAGTGCCGCAGGCCGATGCGCCTGCGGCCGGCCTCCCGGGTGGCCGCGAAACACTCGACGAGCAGGTCATCCAGCGGCTCGCCGGCTTTGGCGCGATAGGCGAGCGACCTCCCGAGTCGCTTCAGGGCGACGTCGTCGAGCGCCTCCATCTGCGGGGCAAGCGCGTCGATCTCGCGCACCTGCCGCCACGTGGCGGCGGTGATGGCGGGGCGGCGACCGGGGGCGATTCCACCGAACCAGCGAAACATGGACGGAGCACCACGAGAGGAGCCCTCATCCTACCCCGGCGTCCCGCCCCGTGGGCTGCGGTCAGTAGCGGGGAACGGCCGTCGCCGGGGTTGCCCGGGCCGGCGGCAGCGACTGGGCCGGCACGGCGAACGGATTCCACGACGCGGCCGAGGCTGGCTGGCCGGTCGGCATCTGGGCGGTGACCTGCTGCTGCGCCTGGGGCAGGGCCTGCTGCATCTGCTGCCCGTACTGGTTGATCGCTCCCTGCGCCTGGGCGTTGGCCTGCTGCATCTGCTGGTTGGCGTACTGCTGCGCCTGGTTGGCGTATTGCTGTGCCTGCCCCTGCATCTGGTTGGCGTACTGCTGGGCCTGGGCGTTCATCCCCTGCTGCATCTGGCCGGCCTGGGCCTGGAGCTGGTTGCCATACTGCTGGATCGACGGCGGGGCGGCGCCGGATGGCTGCGACCACGACCAGGAGTTCCCGGCGGGCGCCGTCGGCGCCGCGGGCATGGCGGGGGCGGCAGCCTGCCACTGGGTGGCGGGGCCAGGCATCGGCGGAGGCGCGGTGGCTCCCGTCGGCAGCGGCGGCGCGCTGATCGTGGGCGGATAGGCTGCGCCCTGCGGCGGCGTGGCCCAGCTGCCGTAGGCGGCCGGCTGGCCGATCATGCCGGTCGCGGTCGGGGGAACCGTCGCGGTCTGCGGCGTCTGGCAGCCCGCGACGACGGCCAGCACGAGACCGCACAGGGATGCGAGCGCCGGGCTGCGGGCCGGGTGTCGGAGGCATGGGGATGTCGACACGTCAGGCACTCCACGTGGGAATGAGTTGGAATCCCGCCGCCGCGTGGGACAATGGGAGGGCGGAAGAGTAGCGAGTCTGGGCCACGGGTCCAGAGCAGTTCCGCGCGGCCCGCGGCCGCTTCTTGCCCAGTTTGGCCGGTCCATGCAGCCAGCCTTGTCGGTGGTTGAATCGCAGACGCTCGCGACGGACCTGCGGGCCGAGGCCGCCCGGCTCGGGTTTGCCCGGGTCGGGATCACGGGGCTCCTGGAGCCGCCGCATCACGACGGGTTTCGGGGCTGGCTCGCCCGCGGTCTTGCGGGGCCGATGCAAGACTGGCTCGAACGGCACGAGCCGCTGCGCCGGTCGGCGTCGTCGATTCTCGAGGGTGCGGCGAGCGTGGTCATGCTGGCGACCGACCATGCCTCGCTGCCCGCCATGGAGTCGTGCCCGCCGGGGCGGGGCAGGGTGGCACGGTACGCCTGGGGCGACGACTACCACGACCTCCTGCGAGCGCGGGTCAATGCGCTCTCGGCGTGGCTCGAGTCGCGGGTCCCGGGCTGCCGGACCCGGGGAGTGGTCGACTCCGCACCGATCGCCGAGCGCGACCTCGCGCAGGCGGCCGGCCTCGGCTGGATCGGCAAAAACGCGATGCTGATCAGCCCGACGGCCGGGAGCTGGTTTCTGCTGACCGCGTTCGTCACCGACGTCCGGCTGCCGGCAGACACCCCGCTCGAGACCGACCACTGCGGCACCTGCACCGCGTGTCTCGAGGCCTGTCCGACCGAAGCCTTCCCGGAGCCCGGTGTGCTCGACGCCGCGCGGTGCATCAGCGCCCTGACCGTGGAGAGCCGGTCATCGATCCCGGTGGAACTCCGCGCGGGCATGGGCGACTGGATCTTCGGCTGCGACGTCTGCCAGGAGGTCTGTCCGTGGAACCGGCACGCGCCGGGCTCGAGCGAGCCCACACTCCAGCCGCGCGGCGGCGAGGCCACGCTCCCGCTCGCAGAGCTGCTCGCACTCGACGAGTCGGGCTTCCGCCGTCTCGTGCGTGGCTCGGCCATCAAGCGGGCGAAGCGCACTGGGCTCCTGCGATCGGTGGCGATCGCACTCGGCAACCGGCCCCACGAGCCGAGCTTCGCCGCGCTTGCGGCCGCGGCCCGCGACGACGATCCCGTGGTCCGCGAGGCGGCTGCCTGGGCGCTCGGCCGCTGGATCGAGGCGGGCGTGATGGTCGACGAATGCCGGGCGGCGCTCGTCGCTCACGCCTCCTCGCACGATGAGACCTCGTCGACGTCGGCCGACGGGTCGCGGCCAGGCCCGTCCACGGCGTAGAACCGGGCGAGCACCGCCTGCCAGTCGGCGTTCACCTTCACGCCGATGAACGCGTCGCGGACGGCGAGCGGCTCGGGGTGCACGCGGGCATACTTGATCGCGAACTTCCGCATGCTGCGGCCGGCGACCTGCTCGCCGTGGAGTTCCATCGAGAGCGCCCAGTGCTCCCGGAGCACGTCCCGCTGCTCATGGATGGTTGGGGGCGGCAGCGGCGGCTCCCCGGCGAGCAGGGCGAGCGTCTGACGGAAGATCCACGGGTTGCCGATCGCGCCGCGGGCCACGCTCACGGCGTCCACGCCCGTCGTTTCGAGCATCGCCACGCAGGCGGCCGCGGAGAAGAGGTCGCCCGAGCCGATCACGATCCGCTCGCCCGCGTGCCGCTTCACGGCCGCGAGAAACTCCCAGCTGCTCGGTCCCACGTATTTCTGCTTCACCGTGCGGCCGTGCACCGTGATCGCCGCCGCCCCGCGGGCGAAGGCCCCGTCGAAGATCGTCCAGAAGTTGTCGAGGCTCTCCGGGCTGTCGTCGAGGCCGCGACGCATCTTGAGCGTGACCGGCACCTGCGGCGGCACCGCCTCGCGGACCTTCGCCACGATGTCGAGGGCCGTCGTGGGCTGCGAGAGGAGGTAGCCGCCCCGGCAGCGGCCGAGCACCTTCTTCACCGGGCAGCCGAAGTTGATGTCGATCACGTCGTAGCCCTCGGCCACGAGCCGCCGCGCCGCCGGAGGGAAGTCGTCGGGGTTCGACCCCATCAGCTGGCCGCCGACGGGATGCTCCTCGTCGGCCACGGCCAGGCGGGCGAGGTTCCGCCGGTTGGTGCCGACCGTGGCCACGAACTGGTCGAGCAGCACCTCGCCGAGCGAGTAGGCGGCGCCGTGGCGGCGGGCGAGCACCCGCATCGCGCGGTCGCTGTAGCCCGAGAGCGCGGCCTGCACCACGGGCGACGCGAGCGACACGCCTCCGATCGCGAGCGGGCGGGCGGGCTTCGCCGTGTCGATCACGAGAGCACCGGGCACATGTCGAACCACGTGCGTCCCTGCGCGGCCATCCACTCGAAGCTGGCGAGCGGGCCCCAGTCACCGGGCTCGTAGACGTCCGGCGGCCGGAGCGCGGGCGCGGCCCAGGCTGCCACGAACGGATCGATGATCTCCCACGACTTCTCCACCTCGTCGGCCCGGGCGAATAGGCTGGCGTCGCCCTCCATCACTTCGAGCAGGAGCGGCTCGTAGGCCTCGGGGAGCCGGCCGGCGAACCGGCGGGAGTAGCTGAAGTCGAGGTCGGTGAGCCGGAGGTGCATGCCGGCGCCCGGCACCTTGGTGTGGAAGTGGAGCTGGATGCCCTCGGCGGGCTGGATCTGGATCACGAGCCGGTTGGCCTCGCGGGCATGGGCGGGCGTGCCGTTGGCGAAGAGCTCCAGCGGCGGCTGGCGGAAGCCGATCACGATCTGCGTGGTGCGGCAGCTCATCGCCTTGCCGCTCCGCAGGTAGAAGGGCACGCCCTGCCACCGCCAGTTGTCGATCTCGAGGCGGACGGCGCCGAAGGTGGCCGTGCGGCTCCCTGCCGGCACCCCGGGCTCCTCGCGGTAGCCGCGGTACTGGCCGCGGATCCCGGCGGCCGCAGCGTCGGCGGGGTCGAGCGGGCGGATCGCCTCGAGCACCTTCACCTTCTCGTTGCGGACCGCGCTGGCGTTGAACTGCGCGGGTGCCTCCATGGCGGTGACCATCAGCAGTTGGAGGAGGTGGTTCTGGAACATGTCGCGGAGCACGCCGGCCGCGTCGTAGTAGCCGCCCCGCCGGCCCACCGGCACCTCCTCGGCCACCGTGATCTGCACGTGGTCGACGTAGCGGCGGTTCCAGATCGGCTCGAAGATCGTGTTGGCGAACCGCAGGGCGAGGATGTTCTGCACCGACTCCTTGCCGAGGTAGTGGTCGATGCGAAACACCTGGCTCTCGCGGAACACCGTGTGGATGTGGGCGTTGAGCGCCTGCGCCGTGGCGAGGTCGGTGCCGAACGGCTTCTCGACGACGATCCGGCGTGTGCCGCGATCCTGGGCCGCCATGCCATGGGCCCCGAGCGCCGATACCACGGGCTCGTAGAACTGCGGCGCGGTGGCGAGGTAGTAGACGCGATCCGCCTCGCCGTCGCCCTCGAGCCCACGGAGCCGGGCCTCGAGCCGGCCGACATCGGCGTCGATGCCGATGTCGCCGGGCTGGTAGTGGATCGACGCCGCGAACCGATCCCACGACTCCGGCTCGAGCGGGCCGCAGTCGCAGTGCCGTGCCGTGGTCTCGCGGAGGCTGGCCCGCCACTCGGCGTCGGTCATCGGCGTTCGCGAGAAGCCGACGATCCGCGTGGGCTCCGGCAGCGATCCGGCGCGCATGAGGTTGTAGAGCGCGGGCACGAGCTTGCGGCTCGTGAGGTCGCCCGACGCCCCGAAGATCACGATCGTATGGGGCATGGTGTGGCCGGAGGAAGGGACGGATGACCCCGCTGCCGCGAGATCAAATGCTCATGCCGGTGAAACCGCCGTCGACGTAGACCTCGGCGCCCGTGATGAAGCTCCCGGCCACGGGGGCGCAGAGCAGGATCGCGGCGCCGAGCAGTTCCTCGGGATTGCCGAAGCGGCCCATCGGCGTCTTGCCCATGATCGAGGCGATCCGCTCCGGCGAGAGGATCTTCTTGTTCTGCTCGGCCGGAAAGAATCCCGGGCAGAGCACGTTGACCCGCACGCCCTTGGGGGCCAGTTCCCGGGCGACGTTCTTGGTGTAGTTGACCACCGCGGCCTTCGACGCCGAGTAGATGAACACGCGGGACAGCGGCTTGTCGGCCGACACGCTGCCGATGTTGAGGATCGCCCCGCCGCCGTGCTCGGCCATGTGGCCGCCGAACACCTGGCAGCCGATGTGCGTGCTCTTGAGGTTGGTGTCGATCACCTTGGCGAAGTCGTCGTCGGGGATGTCGAAGTAGGGCACCGACGAGTTGACGCCCGCGCAGTTGACGAGGATGTCGGCCTTGCCGCGGGCGTTCACGGTGGCGTGAAGGAGGGCCTTCACGCTCTCCCGATCGGTGGCGTCGACGCTGACGAAGATGCCGTCGCCGCCGGCGGCGCGGATCGCCTCGACGCGGGCCTCCCCGCGGTCGGCGCCCCGGCCTGCCACCACCACGAAGGCCCCGGCCCGGCCGAGCCCCTCGGCGAGCGCGCCTCCGAGCACACCGGTGCCGCCGACGACCACGGCCGTGCGGCTGGCGAGCGAGAACATCGTGTCAAGAAAAGCATTCGCCATCGCGGAAATCTCCTCAGCCGACCGGTTTCCGGAGTTCGAGCCACTCGGTGTGGTACGTGCCGGGCTTGTCGGTGCGCTGGTAGGTGTGGGCTCCGAAGTAGTCACGCTGCGCCTGGAGCAGGTTGGCGGGCAGGTCGGCGTGGCGGTAGCCGTCGTAGTAGGCCAGCGCCGACATGAAGGCCGGCACCGGCACGCCGATCGTCGCCGCCGAGGCCACGACGTGCCGCCACGAGTCTTGGGCGTCGGCGAGCGCCTCGGTGAAGTACGGCGCGAGCATCAGGTTTTCGAGATCCGGCGTCTTCTTGTAGGCGTCGTGGATCCGCTCCAGGAACTGGGCGCGGATGATGCAGCCGCCCCGCCACATCATCGCGATGGCGCCGTAGTCGAGCGGCCAGTCGTGCTCCTTGGCCGCCGCCGCGAGCTGCACGAAGCCCTGGGCGTAGCTGGCGATCTTGGAGGCATACAGCCCCCGGCGAACCTGCTCCACGAACGTGTGCCGGTCGCCGTGGTTCCGCTTGTCGGGGCCCTTGAGGACGGCGCTGGCCCGCACGCGGGCTTCCTTCAGGGCCGAGAGGCAGCGGGCATACACCGCCTCGGTCACGAGCGTGCTGGGCACGCCGAGGTCGAGGGCGAGCTGGCTCATCCACTTTCCGGTGCCCTTGGCGCCGGCCTTGTCGAGGATGAGGTCCACCATGAAGCCGCCCGTGTCGGGATCCTTCACGGTGAAGATGTCGCGGGTGATCTCGATGAGGTAGCTGTCGAGCTCGCCGCGGTTCCAGTCGTCGAATACCTTGGCGATCTCGGGATTGCTCAGGCCGGCGCCATGCTTGAGCAGCGAGTAGGCCTCGCAGATCAGCTGCATGGCGCCGTATTCGATGCCGTTGTGGACCATCTTCACGTAGTGGCCGGCACCGCGCGGGCCCACCCAGTCGCAGCAGGGAATGTCGCCGCGCGGGCCCACCTTCGCCGCGATCGCCTGGAAGATCGGCTGCACGAGCGGCCAGGCCGCCTGCGAGCCGCCCGGCATGAGGCTCGGGCCCTTGAGCGCGCCCTCCTCGCCCCCGGACACGCCGGTGCCGATGTAGAGCAGCCCGGCCGCCTCGACCTCCTTCGTGCGCCGTTCGGTGTCGGCATAGAGCGTGTTGCCGCCGTCGATGATCACGTCGCCCTTGGAGAGGAGCGGGATCAGCGTCGCGATGAGGTCGTCGACCGCCGGGCCGGCCTTGACCATCATCATCACCTTCCGCGGCGGCTTGAGGGCGGCCACGAGATCCTGGAGCGTGCGGCAGCCGACCACGTTGGGCTGCTTGCCGCGGCCGGCGACGAAGGTGTCGGTCACGCTCGTGGTGCGGTTGTAGACGGCGATCGAAGAACCACGGCTGGCGATGTTGAGGGCCAGGTTCTCGCCCATCACGGCCAGGCCGATCAGACCGATGTCGCACGTCGCCTGCTTGGTCATCCTGCGGGGGCTCCTGTGGGGCCGGCGGCGATCGGCCGCGGCCGAAGGGTGGGAAACTGAACCGGTGCCGCAGACTATATCGGCACGATACGGGGCGAACCAAAGCCCCCGTTCCAGCCCCGAGAAACGGAAAGGATTGAAGCCGTGGGGCGTCGCCGTCCGATTCCTAGGCATGACCGGGCGATCCGCTTCTGGCGGAGCAGCCGGCAGCGTCTGCGCGACAGGCACACCTTGACCAGTTCGCCCATGGTGCCGTAGCGTAAATCAGGTTCGACAGTGGCTCCGTAGCCAAGTGGCTAAGGCAGCGGATTGCAAATCCGCCATCGTCGGTTCGACTCCGACCGGAGCCTCTCAACAGAAGACCCCCGCGAAGTCCCG
>JBJTRH010000034.1:0-2902 GCA_046076065.1 Planctomycetaceae bacterium
GTCTTCAGCGAGGTCTCCTTGACGTCGCGGTTCATCAGATCGATCGCGCCGAGGGCGAGCCGCGAGATCGCTGCGTCGTCGGCGAGTCCGTCGTCGGGCAGGCCAAGCGAGCGGGCGAGCCCCCGCGCGGCGGCCTGCACCGGCGGGTCGTCGCGATGGGCGGCCAGGAATCCCGCGACGTGTCGCTTGGCATGCTCGAAGAGCACGTCGTAGACGAAGGAGATCGACGACGTCGTGCCCTCGACGTCGAGGAGGATGCCGCGGCCGTCGAAAACGATCACGAGGCGGTCCTTCCCGTGCCGGGCACCCAGGCCGGCCCAAGGCAGAGGGGCTCGTAGGCGGCATGCACGCCATCGGCGAGGTAGTGGGGTGTCCAGCCGCTCATGTCCTGAAACAGGCGGATCGCGCGGATGCGGCGATCCGTGCAGAGGTCGAACCAGTGCCGCGTGCCCAGCGGCACGCTGATCAGGTCGCCGGCCCAGACCTCGATCGCGAACACGGGCTTGTCGCCCGGATTGACGTGAAACACCCCGCGGCCCTGGAGGATGAAGCGGACTTCGTCTTCGGTGTGCGTGTGCTCCTTCGAGAACTTCGCGAGCATGACCTCCAGGTTGGGCGTGTCGGGATAGATGTCGACCACGTCGGCGGTGACGAACCCGCCGCGTCGCTTGAGGTCGTCGATCTCGGGTGCGTAGGCGGCGAGGATCGTCTCGGCGGGGGCTGCCGGATCGACGCGGTCTTCCAGCGGCCAGCGCTCGTAGTGGATGCCGTTGTCGGCGAGAAATACCCGGATCTCCGCCGGCTCGGTCAGCCGCCGGCTCTCGGCCGGCACGGTCACGATGGCCATCACGATCTCCTGCAGGTGGGGTGGTTACTGCTGCTGGGCCTGCTGGGCCTGCCGGTGCTGGGCGGACACGGGGCTGCGATCGCCCATGGGAAGCATGCGTGCCTGGGCCACGCATTCGAAGAGAAACTCGAGGATCTCGATCTGCCGCCGGGCTTCCGCCAGGTCGCGGCCCCAGGTGTAAAGGCCATGGCCCGAGAGCAGGAAGCCGTGGCAGGGCGGCGGCGCGTCGGCCGCCCAGTCGACGCCCGCGAAGTGCCGGCGGAGGCGGACGGAGAGTTCGACCATGTCCTGCGTGTTGGCGAAGATCGGCACCTCGGCAGCGGTCTCGTGCGTGGTGACGCCGTGCAGGCCCTTGAGCATCTCGTAGCCGGCGATCCGGAGGCTGCCCCGCGGGAGATCGGCGGCCGACAGGATCGTGCCGCTGACGGAGTGCGTGTGGAGCACGGCGCCGACCCACGGGATCATGCCCGCGAGCGTGCATTGGAGGAGCGTCTCGGCGGATGACCGGCGGCCCGAACCGTCGACGACGCGGCCGGCGGCGTCGACGCGCACGAAGTCGTCACGCGTCAGCCCCGACTTGTCCTTGCCGCTGGCGGTGACGAGCAGCTCGAGTGGATCACGGGACATGACCACGCTGTAGTTGCTGCTGGTGCCGAGCGACCAGGAGCGGGCATGAAACTCACGGCCCACGGCGCGGAGCTGGTCGACGGGGTCGGCGGCAGCCGCGAACGGCGATGGGACGACGGTCATGCCAGAGACTCTATTCCGCCCCCGGCCCCGCTGACAACGACGGCGAGTCCTTGCGGGCCAAACCGCCGGAGGCGACGGGCACGGGCAGCCCCTCGCTGAGGTCATGCCTCCGGGAAGCCCGGAGCGCCAGCGACGGGATCACGGGCAGCCCCTCGCCGCACCCTCGCTCTCATCAATGACGAAACCAGGAAGCCTGCTCACGTGGACTGTGCGTCAGAGGTATGGACTGAAGAGCCTGGCGATGCCGTCGCGGAGGCGCACCGGCAGGCTGCGGGCGTCCATCTCCGCGAGCGTCCGCTGCCGCGAGCGGGCGATCACCGCGGCGATGCGGGCGTCGAGGGCCGTGGCGAGGCCGCGGTCGTAGGTCTCCACGTTGAACTCGAAGTTGAGCCGCATGCTCCGCTCGTCCCAGTTGCCGCTGCCGAACATGGCCCAGCCCGAATCGACCACCATCAGCTTCGTGTGCTCGAACGGCGGCGGCGACATCCAGACGTTGCAGCCGCGGGAGAGCACCTGCCAGAGCATCGCGTCGCTGGCCCAGCCGACCAGCGCGAGGTTGTTCTCCTCCGGCAGCACGATGTCGACGCTCACGCCCCGCATGGCCGCCACGTCGAGGGCCTGGAAGATGGCGTCGTCGGGCAGGAAGTACGGGGTCATGACGCGCACCGACCGCTGGGCGGCTGCGAGCGCGCCCACGAGCACGAGCTTGATGCGACCGATCTCGGGGTCGTCGGGTCCGAAGCGGATGCCCCGCGCAAGCGTTGTGCCCGTCGCGTCGAGCACCGGCTGCCAGGCGGGGCCCGCGAGCGTCTCCTCCGCCGCGAAGGCCCAGTCCTCCACGAACACCTCGAGAAGTTGCGCGACGACCGGCCCCTCGAGACGGAAGTGGGTGTCGCGGACCGGGTGTCGTGGCGCGTGAGCCAGCCAGCAGCCGTCGCGGATGTTGAGCCCTCCCGTGAAGCCCACCCGCCCATCCACCACCATGATCTTGCGGTGGTTCCTCAGGTTGGCGTAGGGAAAATAGAAGGGCACGCTGGTCGGCAGGAACCGGGCCGCCTTCACGCCCCGAGCGGCAAGCACGCCGGTGATCGGCGGGAAGGTGTAGGTGGAGCCGATGCCGTCGATGAGCACGCGGACCTCGACGCCGCGGGCGGCCGCCCGCCCGAGCGTCTCGGCGAAGATCCGCCCGGTGGGGTCGTTGTCGAAGATGTAGGAGGCGATGGCGATGCTGCGCGTGGCCTCGTCGATCGCCCGGAGCATCAAGGGATAGGCCTCGTCGCCGCCATCGAGCGGCTGGATGCGATT
>JBJTRH010000035.1:0-5959 GCA_046076065.1 Planctomycetaceae bacterium
GAACCTCTCCAGCCTGTCCGATATGCGGATCATCCGCGAGTTCGACGGGGATCAACTCTGGCGGGTGACGGCCCGCACGTCGGCCCTGGCGGGCATCGACTACGGCGACTTCCTGGGCGTGGTCCGTGGCCGCATCGAGCCGATCGTGGCGGCGCACGGGGGCGCGGCGAAGGGCGTGACGGCCGAGTTCACGGGGGTCATGCCGCTGATCAATGCAATTCAGAAGACGCTGCTCCACGACCTGTTCACGAGCTTCCTCTCGGCGTGCGGCGTGATCTCGCTGGTCATGATGGCCGTGGAGGGAGGCGTGGTGGCCGGGCTGGTGGCCATGATTCCCAACGTGTTTCCAATGATCCTGCTGTTCGGCCTGCTCGGGTGGACGGCCGCCGCCCTCGACATCGGCAGCGTAATGACGGCCTCCATCGCCCTCGGCATGGCGGTGGACGGCACGTTTCATTTCCTGACCTTCTTCCGCCGGGGGCTCGCCGCGGAGGCGGAGGCGGGGGGTGCGCCGTCGGCCGCGGCTCGGGCGGCGGCGGTGCATGCCGCGTTTCGGCACTCCGCTGCGGCGCTCTGCGCCAGCTCCTTCGTGTGCGGCGTCGGGATTCTGGCGTTTGCGCCGAGCGAGTTTGCGCCGACACGCCGATTCGCGTGGATGCTCTCGCTGCTCGTCTTCGCGGCGCTCGTGGGCGATCTCGTGGTGCTGCCAGCGCTGCTCGCAAGCCCGCTCGGCCGCTGGTTCAGGCCGAGGCGGGGCGGCGCGCCGGTGTAGCGGGCGGCCACTCCAGCGGGGCATACTGATCGCTCCCCAGGAGAATCGACTCATGGTCCATGCTCGCGTTCGTTGCGGTTTCGCCGCGTGCCTGATCGGGTGCTGTAGCTTCGCTGCGGTGCATGCCGCAGCGACGGCTCAGCCTGCCTGCACCGACCCTGCCAAGGCCGACGCCGACTTCCCATTCCAGGGCGAGTATGTCGGGGAGATCCCGATCGACGGCCAGCCGATGCGAGTGGGCCTGCAGGTGATCGCCCGCGGCGACGGTGCCTTCGACGTGGTGGCGTTTCCGGGTGGCCTGCCCGGCGACGGCTGGCAGGCCCCGATGAAGGAGACGGCGAAGGGCACGCGGGTCGGCGCGGGGGCCGACGCCCGCGTGTCGGTGGAGGGGGTCGATTCGGCGGGCGTGTCGCGGCGGGGCGTGATCCGCCACGGCAAGGCCCACGTGGTGGGCGACGACGGCGCCGTGGTCGCCACGCTGGACAAGGTGGAGCGGAAGAGCCCCACGCTCGGGGCGCCGCCGCCGGAAGGCGCTGTCGTGCTCGTGGACGGCACCGGCCCGGTGGACGAGCGAGAGACGCTCGTGACGCCGCGGCTCACCGACGACGGCCTCGTGATGGAGGGCATGACCACGCGGCAGGCCTTCGGCGACGCCCGCTGGCACATCGAGTTTCGCCTGCCCTACATGCCCGAAGCGTCAGGCCAGGCCCGCGGCAACAGCGGCGCCTACGTGATGGGCGTGTACGAGGTGCAGATGCTCGACAGCTTTGGCCTCGAGGGCCGCGACAACGAGTGCGGGGGTGTCTATTCCGTGAGGCCGCCGGCGGTGAACATGTGCCTGCCGCCACTGGCGTGGCAGACCTACGACATCGACGTCACCGCTCCGCGGTTCGAGGGCGGCCGGAAGGTGACCAACGCCCGGATGACGGTGCGGCACAACGGCGTGGTGATCCACGACGACATCGAGATCGCGAAGGTCACGCCGGGGGGTGTCCGCGGCGAGGAGGGGCCCACGGGGCCGCTGTTCCTGCAGGACCACGGCAATCCGGTCCGCTACCGCAACATCTGGGTGCTACCGCGCAAGGCGTCGGACACGCCCCGGCGCGACTGATTTCCTGACGCGCTGATCGGCCGCCACTCATCCTGCCGGGAGGGGCTGTCATCGCCGCAGGCAGTTGATTTGAGTTAAAATCAGTTGTCATGGCGTCCGCCCTCACCGCCCCGATCCAGTCTGAGGCCACCTGCGCCGAGTCGATCGCGCAGCTGCGGGCGGCGGGGCTGGTGCGGCTCGATGCTGTCGAGGCGGCGGCCCTCGCCGCGGCGGTCGACGGCATCGCGGCCTACTCCGTCGAAGTCTTCGGTTCGCGAACCGATCCAGCCGGCCGAGGAGGCGACATCGACCTGCTCATCATGTCCGACGCGTCGCGGTTCGAGACGACTCGGCGGGTGAGCAATCGGTTCTTTGCGAGGTGTGAGGAGCGCATCGACGTCGTGCTGCTCGACCCCGGCAACCTCACCTCCGTGGAAGCCGCCTTCCTGCACTCGCTACGTCGGGCGAGGATCGCATGACAGCCGAGCCGCTCCTCACCGACTCGCAGGCCAAACTCCGCGCCATCATCGAGGAGGCAGTGCCGGAGTTCCGCAGGCTCGAGTCGGCCGCGGCCGATAGGCTTCGATGACTGCCGGCCCACCGCGCTACGCGTCGGCCCGGGCCTTGATCGCCTTCACCTCGGCGGCCTCGGGGAGCGCCTTGTAGTAGGCGTCGAGCGGGTAGCAGCCGCTGCGGAGCCCGTGCCGCGGCGCCGTCGTGCAGTCGGAGAACGTGCGGCAGATCGACCCGCGAGCAAGTGGCGTGCCGGCGAGCGCGTCGGCCGGCAGCGCCGGATACGAGAGCACCATCCGGCCGAGGCCCACCGAGTCGATCCAGCCGCGGGCCACCACCGCCTGCGCTGCATGGACGAGATAGTCCTGGAGGTAGGTGTAGCCCGAGCCGACGAGCGGCAGGTCGGGCACGGCCTCCTTCGCCTGCCGGCAGGCGTCGATCTGCCGCCACACGCCGGCGAGCGGATCCTCCGGCGGCGGGTAGCCGTCCGACGGCGGAAACGCGGCGGGCCGCTGGATGTGGGGCACGGTGTAGGGGCTGCCGGCCGTGAGGTTCACCGCGCACACGCCCATGCCGCGGAGCAGCTTCAACAGCGCGATCGGCTCGGCGAGGTCGTACGTCAGTGGGTTGTGCTCGTTCACGCCGAAGCCGCAGTCGTAGGGGAGCGCGTCCTTGAATGAAAACGGCTCGCCGTGGCCGTTCACCATGTGCCAGGGGACGACGTCGAAGAGCGAGAGCCGCACGCCGATCAGGAGCCGCGGGCACTCGGCCTTGACCCG
The DNA here is from genome assembly GCA_046076065.1 of Planctomycetaceae bacterium. Lineage (GTDB taxonomy): Bacteria > Planctomycetota > Planctomycetia > Pirellulales > UBA1268 > QWPN01. Next base: position 3,155 of record JBJTRH010000035.1, read on the forward strand.
TTCGATGAGCGTGGTGAGCAGCCGGGTGCGGCCCGCGAAGTCGCCCCCGAAGCGGCCCGGGCGGCGGCGGGCTGAGAGGAACTCGTGCACGAGGTAGCCGTGGCAGGCCTTGAGGTCGACCATGTCGAAGCCCGCCGCGTCGGCATCCTTCGCGGCGGCGACGTACGCGTCGATGAGCCGCTCCACGTCGTCGTCGGTGAGCACGCAGGCCGCGTCGGCCGGGTTCACGCCGTGGCGGGCGTCGAGGAGCGGATGGTGGTAGGCGATCCGCGGGATGCGGCCGCTCGCCACGGGCTTGCTGAACCGGCCCGAGTGCGTGAGCTGCAGCGCCACCACGAGGTCGTCGTCGCGGCCGTATGCCTCGCGGTGGGCGCTTCTCACCTCCGCAAGCAGCGCCGCGAAGCCGGCGCGGCCGCAGGCCGGCGCGCAGAGCTGGTTGGGGTTGGCCCGGCCCTCGTTCATCACGGCCACGGCCTCGCCGCCCCAGATGAGCTTCGCGCCGCTGAGCCCGAAGTGCCGCCAGCGGCGGAGCAGGATGTCGGTGGGCGCGCCCTCGGCGCTCCCGTCCCAGCCCTCCATCGGATGAATGCACCAGCGGTTGCCTACGGTGCGGCCGCCGAGCGTGAGTGGGGTGGCGAGCGGGGAACCGGCGGCGGCGGAGAGCGGCTCGTCGTCGAGGGGGATCGGGGCGTCGAGGCCGGCCAGATGGCCGCGGAGTTCCGCGACGGAACGAAATCGGGCGATGCGGGGATACGATGACATGGCGGCTCCTGCTGGGCGCGGCTCCTGCTGGGCCCGAGAGCATACGCAAGCGGGCCGGCACACGCAGCCGACGACCCCGCCGCCGCCGAGGAGGCCCGCGCCGCCGTGTTTCGAGACATGCCCCCGCCGACGTCGGTGCTCGTGATCCTCGACGTGCAAAACGACTTCTGCGCCGGTGGTGCGCTCGCCGTGCCCGATGCCGAGTTGATCCTGCCCGTGATCAACCGCATCACGCCCTTGTTTCGCAGGGTGATCGTCACTCAGGACTGGCATCCGCTGGGCCACGTGTCGTTCGCGTCGAGCCACTCGGCGCGATGCGTCGGCGACAGCATCGCGTTTCCATGGGGCGAGCAGCTGCTCTGGCCCGCTCACTGCATCGCGGGCACCGCGGGGGCCGCGCTGCATCCGGGTCTGCACGTGCCGCCGGATGCCGTCATCCTCCACAAGGGCGTGCACCGGGATGTCGACAGCTACTCGGCGTTCGTCGAGAACGACGGGGTCACACCGGTCGGCCTCGACGGCCTGCTCCGCGGCATGGCCGCTTGCGAGATCGTGCTGGCAGGCCTCGCGACCGACTACTGCGTGCTCCGCACCGCCCTCGACGGCCGCCGGCTCGGCTACCACGTGGCCGTCGTGGAGGCCGCCTGCCGGGGGATCGGGGATCAGCAGGAGGTCGCCGAGGCCTGGAGCCGCATGGAGGCCGCCGGTGTGCGCCGGATCATGGCGTGATCGCCACTGGGGACGGTACCCTTGGCGGACCATCGGGGGAGAGAGATGAGGCCGGCCGTCGCTGTTGTGATCGCATGGGCCGCGGCAGCGGCGGCGACCTCGGTGTCGGCGCAGGTCACGATCAGCAACGTGTTCGTGGGCGGGGCGGAGACGGGCGGGACCGGCTCCTACCGCATCCCGGGGCTCGTCGCCGCCGCCGATGGCTCGCTCGTGGCATTCGCGGAGGGGCGACGCAGCGGTTCCGATCCTGGCGTGTCGGGGCAGCCGATCGACATGACGTTCAAGCGGTCGACCGACAACGGGCAGACCTGGTCGCCACTCGGGCTGATCGCGAAGGACTCGCGGTTCGACTACTCCGACCCCGTGCCGATCCTCGACCGGTCGACCGGCACGATCAATCTGCTCTTCCACCGCTGGCCCGACGCGGCCGGGCTTTCGTCCGTGCCCGCCGGCACGGGCACGAACTCCCTCGGGGTGCTCCTCGCGACGAGCACGACGCACGGCGCCACCTGGTCGGCCCCGCGGGACATCACCACCCAGCTCAAGGATCCGGCGTGGAAGGGGCTCGTGAGCGGCCCCGGCTCGGGCATCGACCTGCGGTGGCAGGCCAACCCGGCGCGGAACGGCCGGCTGGTCGCGGCGGCGCATCTTTAGGGCACGACGAACTTCGCCGTGTTCAGCGACGACCACGGCCTCACCTGGACCAGCGGCAGCCTCGCCCAGACGGCCGTCGGCGGCGTCAACGCCAACGAGGCGGAGATCGTGGAGACGGTCACGGGCGACGTGCTCATCAACGCCCGCCAGAACGCCGGCACGACGCGGCAGATGTTCCGCTCCACCGACGGCGGGTCGACCTGGAGCCAGGCCTTCACCGGGCCGTCGCCCGTCACCACGGTGGACGGCTCGATGATCCGCTTTTCGGCGATGCGCGACGGCGACGACCGCGACCGCATCCTGTTTTCCGCCCCGACGGGGAGCACGATCGGCACCGGCAACAGCCGCACCAACCTCACGGTGTGGACGAGCTACGACGAGGGGCGGTCGTTCATCAATCCGGTTCAGATCGTGAACGGCTTCAGCGCCTACTCGGTGCTCGCGAAGCAGGCCGACGGCCGGATCGGGGCCCTCTACGAGGCCACCGGCACCATGCTGATCTCCTACGCCAGTTTCGGGCTCGAGACGCTGGAGCCGCAGGCGCATCCGCGGGAGCTGACGCACTACGACGGCTTCGGGAACACGATCGACAGGACGGCCGGGGGCGTCGGCTGGAGCGGCGAGTGGACCGGCACCGGAACGATCACGACCGCGACGGCC
>JBJTRH010000036.1:0-3905 GCA_046076065.1 Planctomycetaceae bacterium
GCTCGTCAGCGCCTCACGCCCGTTGCTGGCATGACGGGCAGAAGAACGTCGCCCGCTGGGCCTGCACGATCCGCACGATCGCTCCACCGCAGCCGGAGCACCGCTCACCCTCGCGGCCATACACGCGGTGCCGACGCTGGAACCGGCCCACGCGGTTGTCGGCGGTGCGATAGGTCTCGTCGCCGATGCTCGATCCCTCGTGCCGCACGGCCTCGGCGAGCACCCGCCGCGTCTCGTTCCCGATGGCCTCCCACTGCGCCCGCTTCAGCCGGCGGCAGCGGGTCCGGGGATCGATGCCCGCGCGATGCAGGATCTCGGCGGCGTAGATGTTGCCGATCCCCGCCACGGCCCGCTGGTCGAGGAGCGCCACCTTGACCGCCCGCCGCGACGCGCCGAGCCGTTCCGCGAGGTCGTCGCCGGTCACGGCGAGACCATCGGGGCCGTGCTTGCCGGGGCCGCAGGCGCGATCGAGTCCGGCGTCGTCGAGCAGGCGGATCGTACCGAGGCCGCGGCGGTCCCAGAACGTCAGCGGCTTCCGCCCCCGGCCCGCGAACTCGACCACCATCCGCACGTGCTCGGGGGTCGGCGGCTCGACGAGCAGCATCAGCCCCGTCATCCGCGGCTCGATGGCGAGCCAACGCCGGCCGTCGTCGCCAGCCGGAGCGATCTCGATCACGATCCGCTTGCCGCGGCGATGAACTTCCTCGACGGTGCGATCGCGAAGCCGCTCCGCCAGCGCGGCCGGCCGCGGGAGGATCGACAGCGGCCGAACGCGGGTCCTCGGAAAGGTTACCGCCGCGATCGTGCTCCCGGCGATGCCGGCGATGCCGCGGCGCATCGTCTCGACCTCGGGCAGTTCGGGCATCGCTCGTGCAGGCCGAAGGCGACCGCGGATGGTGGCGGATCGGGAGGAGGCTACAATCCAGACGAATCGTCGGGCAACCGGCCCGTCATACCCGCCCGCGAAAGTTCGTCATGGCCGCCCCGACCGCCGCGCCGCTCTCGAATGTGCCCGACACTCTCGGCCGCTTCGGCACGTTCGGCGGCCGCTACGTGCCCGAAACGCTGTCGGCGGCGCTCGACCAGCTCGAACAGGCCTATGGCGAGGCCGTGGCGGATCCGGCATTCGCGGCCGAACTCGACGGCCTGCTCTCGGCGTTCGTCGGACGGCCCACTCCCCTGCTCTTCGCCAAGCGGCTCACGAATCTCGCGGGCGGGGCCCAGATCTGGCTGAAGCGGGAGGATCTTTCCCACACCGGTGCGCACAAGATCAACAACACGCTCGGCCAGGGCCTGCTCGCGATGCGGATGGGCAAGCGGCGGATCATCGCCGAGACCGGTGCGGGCCAGCACGGCGTGGCCACGGCCACCGCCTGCGCCCGCTTCGGCCTCGAGTGCGTGGTCTACATGGGCTCGGAAGACGTCCGCCGCCAGGCTCCCAACGTCCGCAACATGCGGCTGATGGGGGCCGAGGTGCGGCCCGTGGAGACGGGCTCGCGCACGCTCCGCGATGCGATCAACGACGCGATGCGCGACTGGATGGGCTCCGTCGAGACCACCCACTACATCATCGGCTCGGTCGTCGGGCCGCATCCCTTCCCGCGGATCGTCCGCGACTTCCAGTCGGTGATCGGGCGGGAGACGATCGAGATGTCGCGGAAGCAGTTCGGCCGGCTGCCCGACACGGTCGTGGCCTGCGTCGGCGGCGGCAGCAACGCGGCGGGCATGTTTTATCCGTTCGTCGACCATCCCGGCGTGCGGCTCGTGGGCGTGGAGGCGGGCGGGCGATCGAGTCAGGCCGGCGACCATGCCGCGAGCCTCTCCTTTGGCAGCCCGGGCATCCTCCACGGATCGCTCTCCTACGTGCTGCAGGACCAGGACGGCCAGACTGCCGACGTGCACTCCGTGTCGGCCGGGCTCGACTATCCGGGCGTGGGCCCCGAGCACAGCTACTGGCACGACATGGGCCGCGTGGACTACACGAGCGTGACCGACATGGAGGCGCTCGACGCCTTCGACACGGTGGCCCGCAACGAGGGCATCCTGCCGGCGCTCGAAACCTCGCACGCACTCGCCTGGACCGTCCGCGAGGCGGCGAAGCGGTCGCCCGACGAGATCATCGTGGTCTGCCTGTCGGGCCGCGGCGACAAGGACGCCGCCGAGATCGCCCGGCTCCGCGGCCTCACGGCCGACGGCGGCAAGGCCTGAGGAGCGCCCGTCGCATGACGACCACCACCGCCGCACCGCGGCCGATCGACAAGCTCGAGGCGATGTTCGCCGCCAACCGCGCGGCCGGCCGCAAGGCGCTCGCGCCATTCGTGACGGCCGGTGACCCCGATGCCGACACGACCGTCGCGGTCATCGCGGAGCTCGACAAGGCCGGCGCCTCGCTCTGCGAACTCGGCGTGCCCTACAGCGACCCGATCGCCGACGGCCCCGTGATCCAGGCGTCGTACACCCGCGCCCTCGGCAAGGGGCTCACGCTCGCCGGCGTGTTCGACATCGCAAAGCGGGCCTCGGCCTCCTGCTCCATGCCGATCCTCGCGATGGCGAGCTACTCGCTCATCTTCCGCCGTGGCATCGACCGGTTCGTGGCCGACGCCGTGGCCGCGGGCTTCGCCGGGTTCGTCGTGCCCGACCTGCCGCTCGAGGAGAGCGACGACCTCGACACGGCCTGCCGCGCGGCCGGGCTCGCGCTCGTGCGGCTCGTCACTCCCACCACTCCGCCGGAACGGGCCGAAGCGATCGCGAGAAAGTCGACCGGATTCCTCTACTGCGTGTCGGTGGCAGGGGTGACCGGGGCCCGCACGGACCTCCCGCCGGGCCTCGTCGACCGGGTGGCGTGGCTCAAGACGAAGACCGACGTGCCGATCCTCGTGGGCTTCGGGATCTCGGGCGCCGAGCAGGTGAAGGCCGTCGCGGCCGTCGCCGACGGGGTGATCGTGGGGTCGGCCCTCGTGCGGCGGATCGCCGAGCATGCAGGCCACGCCCGCGAGGCCCTTCCCGCCGACGTGGGCTCCTACGCCCGCGACCTGGCGGCCGCCTGCCGCTGACCCGCCTCCGGCCGGCCTGGCCTTTCATCTGGCGGACCAGGGGAACGAACGCCTATACAGGTACGTAGAAACAGGAGCCGGCGTGCCCCGCGCATGCGAGCCTGCCATGTTTTCAGCCCGCGACCCGTCCGACGTCGACCGGTTTTTCCGGGGTCTCACGGAGTACGCCTTCCACGCGCGGCTCGGACTCGTCGATCCGCCGCTGGTCGACTACGTCTCGCTTTTGCTCGTCCGGTTCCTCCGCAACGACGCGGCAACACTGGGATCGGGCACCTCACCCGCGACCACCGACGTTGCCGCGTTGCTCGTCGAAGCGGCCGCCACTCCGGAGCCCGACGAAGCCCGCGAGGAGTATCGCCACATCGGCGACATCACGCTCTTCTGGAGCGGCCTCTACCCGGAAGCGTTGCAGCGTCCGGACGCCCCGGCCCGCATCGACCGGCTCACGGCCTACCGCACGACGGGCAAGCATGCCTATCGGCTCGCCGCGACCCTCGAGCCCGCTGACGCCGCCGCCGAGAAACGGCTGCTCGAGCAACTGGCCGAGGAATACGACCTGTGCGTCGAAGGTCTGGCCGAAGTCCGCCGCATCTGGAGCGAAGGCTGAGGCACGCACACGTCGGCGCGTTGGCCGAGTGCCCGCATCGCTCACGCGATTGCGGCTTCCAGGAAACGGGGAGCACCCCGTTATTTCAGCGAGGGATCACCCACGCCCCACTGAACTCGAGCGAGGGATCACCCACGCCCCGGGAGCCGGCGTATGCCGACAAGCGCAGCCAGGATGGCGAAGCGCCGTCGGCATCCGAGTGAGAGGATGCCACGAAGGCATCCTCGAACGTCCGGCGACGGGGC
>JBJTRH010000037.1:0-2848 GCA_046076065.1 Planctomycetaceae bacterium
ACGATGCTCTCGTCCTTCTTCCGCGACAGTACGAGCATGAGGCCGATCCTTGGCGAAACGGCGCCGTCGCCTACGGACGCCGCAAACTCTTTTACTGTAAAGGTTTTCAGTGACCAGTCAAGCATTTTCGCCGGGGATTCGGGGTGGGTTTCGTCCGGTCGGAGGCGGGCAATTGGAGGTGATCTGATGCATTTTCGGCCCCTGCCGGCCTGGTGGCCGCGTGGGCCCCGATGGTGGATGGCGCACGGGCGGGGGGCGCGGCGACTCCCGGTCCCGCCGAGACACCTGGCGTGGCACGGGCGGGTCTGCCGCGCGCCGGGGTTCGGTCGGGCAGGGCCACGGGCACGAGCGGCCGCCAACCCAACGCCGGCCGGGCGGCGCATGGTCACGGCTTGTTGGGACCGCCGCCCCACCTATACTTTCGCGCGACGATCCGTCTGTCTGTTCCGCGTGATCGTCTGCTCCGCACGGTCATCCCCCCGGGCCCCGCCGCATGAGAGAGTGGCTTCGCAACCTGTTCACCGCCGTGGGCACGGTGCTCGAGGGCATGCTCGTGACGCTGCGAGTGTTCGGGAGCACCTACGACCAGAAGCGGCGGACGTTCACCGAGCACTTCGAGTATCCGGAACTTCCCGCGCCCGTGGCGGCCCGCTACCGGGGCTTTCATCGCTACGATCTCACGACCTGCATCGCCTGCGACCAGTGCTCGAAGGCGTGCCCCGTCGACTGCATCTACATCGGCAAGGAGCGGGTCGAGAACGGCAAGGGTTTCCGGGTCAGCGGGTTCACCATCGACTACTCGAAGTGCATGTTTTGCGCGCTGTGCGTCGAGCCCTGCCCGGTCGACTGCATCTTCATGGGCTCGACGCTCGATCTCTCCTGCTACAGCCGCGACGGCACGATCGTCGACTTCGCCCGCCTGCCCGTCGAGGTGGCGTGGGGCCGATCCACGCTGAATCCCACCGCCGTTGCCGCCGCGAAGGTGATCGTCGAACCGGTCCATGGCGGGCCAAACCAGTAGCCGGTCGTCTCGTCCGGAGCATGCCGCATGCATCCCACGCTCATCGCCGGCTTCGTCGCCCTGTTCGTCGCGGTCGGCGGCGCCTTTCTGGCCGTCAACCTGCTGGTGGGCTGGCTGGTGCGGCCGCGGATGCCCAACACCGAGAAACTCGAGGTGTACGAGTGCGGTGAGCCGACGATCGGCTCGAGCTTCGTGCAGTTCGACCTGCGGTTCTACGTGGTCGCCCTGCTGTTCATCATCTTCGACGTCGAGGTGGCCCTGTTCTTCCCATGGGCGACCGTCTTCGGGAAGGCGACCCAGCTCACCGACCCGGCGCTCGTCTCCGCGACCGCCGATGGCGGCCTCAGCCCGGCCAGCGAGGGCGTGCTCCGCGAACTCGGCGTGACGGTGCCGAGCGTGCCGCGGCAGGAGGGGCCGCTGTTCACGCCGACCCTGCCCGAGGTTCGACACCTCGAGGCGACCCGCGGTGACAAGACACCCGCCCAGGCGGCGGCGCAGTGGTCGCTGGCACGGGCCGGCTCGCTCCTCGCTCGCACGGCGCTGGTCGACATGGCGGCCTTCTTCGCCGTCCTGCTCGCCGGCTTCGCCTACGTCTGGTATCGCGGAGACCTTGACTGGGTGCGCGCCGTGTCCGCGGAGCGGTCTGGATCTGCGGGACGAGTCTCGACCCGCTGAAGCGAATCGCCCACCCCTCACGACACTCCTTTTCCCCCACCCCGCTACGAACGGTCGAGCCATGCGAGGCCCTGGATTTCTCGAGCAACTGGAGGAGGCCCTTCCCGGCGCGGTGGTCGGCCGGAACCTCGAGGCCCTCGATCCGTGGGTCGAAGTCGCCCCCGCGCGCATCGTCGACGTCTGCCGCTGGCTGGCGGCGTCGAGCCCGGTGCGGTTCGACTCGCTGCAATGCATCACGGCGATCGATTGGTGTGAGCCCGATCCGAAGAAGGCCGCCAAGGTGTCGTGGCAGCCGCACCTGGAACTGGTCTATCACCTCTGGAGCACACCCTCCCGTGCCAGCATCGTGGTGAAGACGAAGCTGCCCCGCTGGAAGGCTGACGTGCCCGGCCAGCTCCCGGAGATTCCGAGCGTCTGCGGGGTGTGGCGGGGCGCCAACTTGCACGAGCGCGAGGTCTACGATCTGTCGGGCGTCTGGTTTACCGGGCACCCGGACCTGCGGCGGATTCTCTGCCCGGAGGATTGGGAGGGATACCCGCTCCGCAAGGACTATGAGATGCCGCTCGACTACCACGGAATCCGCGGGAGATAGCCATGGCTTCGATGGTCGACGACGATCCACGCATCATCGAGTTCGACGTCCGGACCGACGAGATGCTCGTCAACATGGGTCCCCAGCACCCGAGCACCCACGGCGTGCTCCGGCTGGTGCTCCGCACCGACGGCGAGGTCGTCTCGGAGATCGAGCCGCACATCGGCTACCTCCACCGCTGCGCCGAGAAGATCGGCGAGAACCTCACGCATCGGCAGTTCATTCCGTACACCGATCGGATGGACTACCTGGCCGCGATGAACATGAATCTCGGCTGGGCGCTGGCGGTCGAGAAGCTGATGAAGTACCAGGTGAGCGAGAAGGCGCGGCACCTGCGGGTGCTGATCGCCGAGCTCAATCGCATCGCCAGCCACCTCGTCGGCATGGGGGCCTACGGGCTGGATCTCGGCACGTTCAGCCCCTTTCTCTACGCGTTTCGCGAGCGGGAAAAGATCCTCGACCTGTTCGAGGAAGCCTGCGGCGCCCGGCTGACCTACAGCTACATCACGGTCGGCGGCCTCACCGCCGACCTGCCGCCAGGATGGCTGCAGAAGTGCGAG
>JBJTRH010000038.1:0-11858 GCA_046076065.1 Planctomycetaceae bacterium
TCCTCTCACTCGGATGCCGCCGGCACTCCGCCATCCTGGCTGCGTTTGGCGGCATATGCCGGCCACGGGGCATGGGCAGCCCCTCGCTGAGTTCATGCCTGTGAGAAGGGCACGGGTAGACCCTCGCTGAGTTCCGGCCGCAGGAGCAGCCCCGCGAGCGACGTCTTCTCCAGACGCCGGCGACCGGACAGTGTCAGAGGCCGCGGGCGGCGAGGAGGTCGTCGAAGTCGCGGAGGTGGTAGGCCACCTTGGACTTGTCGAGCACGCGGCACAGGGCCCGCACCGCGATGCCCATGCCGTCGGGGCCGCTGGTGCCGCCGAACTGGCCGCCGCCCCGCACGTGCGGCTCGAGGTCGACGAACACGCCCGGAATACCCCGCCTCGAGAGCTTCTTCGTGAGCGACGGGAGCAGTCCGCGCAGATCGGCGAGGATTTTCTCGTGGCCGCCGGCACCGATGTCGGCCGGCACGAAGTGGGCGAGGGCGTCCTCCTCCACGTGCTTGCCACGGGCCGCGGCCTTCACCGGGCGATAGTCCTTCACGTGCACCCAGCCGAGCCCGGGCTTCATCGCCTCCCACTGCTTCCAGACCTCGGCCGTGGAGAAGCCCTGCACGATCAGGTTGGCCGCGTCGAACACGAGCACGAGGGCGGGATGGTTCACGCGGCGATGAATCTCGGCGAGCAGCTGCCCCGTGCGGCCCACGAGGTTGGCCTCGACCTCGAGCCCGAAGGTCAGGTCGGAGCGGTGGCAGGCCTCGGCGATCCGCCCGATCCGCTCGACCGCCTCCTCGAGGTGGTCCTCGGGGGCGTCGCCCTTGGGCGGGTAGAAGGAGAAGCCGCGGATCAGCTTCGTCTCGAAGGCGTGGGCCAGCTCGCAGGCCTTGGCCACGTCCTTGGCGAGATACTGCTTGAAGGGAACGTAGGCATTCTTCGTGCCGTCGGCCTTGTCGAGGAGCTTCACCTTGCCGATCGGCGAGGCGATCGAGGCGACGTTGAGTCCGTATTCGTCTTCGAGATGGCGGACCTTCTGGATCTCCGCCATCGAGAGCTTCATGACGTTCTTCACGCCCTTGCCCACATCGATGTTACGGAGGCTGTAGTACTCGAGGCCGAGCGCCGCCAGGGCCGAAAACTGCTCGACCGCGGTGAGGTGAAACGCGGCCTCGTCGGCGAGGGCGGAGAGCAGGACGGCGGGCTGCGGCACGGACGGATCCTTTCGGAATGAAACGGAGCGGGCGGGCAGGTCAGGGCTGGGCCGGCAGGTGCTGGCCCGAGGGATGCGACACCACCAGCCGCGAACTGATGCCGCCCCGGGGCGTGAAGGTGGCCACGAGGGTCATCCGCCGGGGCTGGAGCACGGCCACGAGGTCGTCGAGAATGCGGTTGGTCACGTTCTCGTAGAAGATACCCTCGTTGCGGAAGGCCTGAAGGTAGAACTTCAGGCTCTTGAGCTCCACGCAGGTCTTCTCGGGCACGTAGCGGAACGTGAGCGTGCCAAAGTCGGGCTGGCCCGTCTTCGGGCAGACCGACGTGAACTCGGGGCAGACGATCTCGATGAGGTAGTCTCGTTCCGGAAACTGGTTCGCGAAGGTCTCGAGCTGGTCGCGGGACGGCCGGGATGCTGGTTGGGTGCTCATGATCATCCAGAGTGTGCCATGGAAAACCTCGACACGATAGCCGCGTCGCCCGCGGCGGGGCAGGGGACCGCGGCCCGGCGGGCCGTCGTCCTCCTCTCCGGCGGGCTCGATTCCGCCACGGCCGCCGCCTGGGCCGTGTCCCGCGGGCTCGCCCTCTCGGCGCTGTCGGTCGACTACGGGCAGCGGCACCGCGTGGAGCTCGACGCCGCCCGCGATGTGGCGCGGTCGCTCGACATCCGCGACCACGTGGTGGTGCGGGTCGATCTCGCGGCCTTCGGGGGCAGCGCACTCACCGACGCGAGCATCGCCGTGCCGCACGAGCGGGCCGGCGCCGCGATCGCCTCCGGCATTCCCGTGACGTACGTGCCCGCGCGGAACACGGTGTTCCTATCGCTCGCCCTCGCGATGGCCGAGACCCGCGGGGCCGACGCGATCGTGCTCGGGATCAACGCCGTCGACTACAGCGGCTATCCGGACTGCCGGCCGGAGTATCTCGAGGCCTTCGCCCGAATGGCCGGCCTCGCCACGAAGGCCGGTGTCGAGGGGCGGCCCTGCGAATTTCTCGCACCGCTCGTCGCGCTCTCGAAGGAGGCGATCGTGCGTCTCGGCCTGTCGCTCGGGCTCGACCACGGTCTGACGACGAGTTGCTACGATCCGCTCGCCGACGGCCGCCCCTGCGGCACCTGCGACTCCTGCCGGATCCGCGCGGCGGGATTCGAGGCCGCTGGCGCCGTCGATCCCCGCGTCGAGCCGGCGCGGTGGTCGGCGCGGTGACGCCATGCGGATCTCCGAGATCTACGCATCGCTGCAGGGCGAGGGGCTGCTGGCCGGCACCCCGAGCACGTTCGTCCGCACCAGCGGCTGCAACCTCCGCTGCGTGTGGTGCGACACGCCGTTCACCTCGTGGAAGCCCGAGGGCCGCGACCTGACGCTGGGAGCCGTGGTCGAGGCGGTGGCGGCGCTCGCGCCGCGGCATGTGGTGGTGACGGGGGGCGAGCCGCTGCTGTTCGACGACGTGCCCGAACTCTGCCGCGAGCTCGGCCGCGCGGGCTGCCACGTGACCGTCGAGACCGCCGGGTCGGTGCTCCCGGCCGGAGCCGCAGCCCGGCTCTGCGATCTCGTGTCAATCAGCCCGAAGCTCGCGTCGTCCACGCCTCCCGCCGACACACCCGGAGGCTGGGCGGCGCGGCACGAGGCGGCCCGCCGGCGCGACGATGTGCTCCGCAGCCTGGCCGGATCGGGGCCCCATCAGTTCAAGTTCGTGGTCGAGTCGGCGGCCGACGTCGACGAAGCTGCCCAGTGGATCGACGACCTCGGCTCCGTCGTCGACCGCAGGCGCGTGCTTCTGATGCCGCAGGCACGAACGCCCGACGAACTCGCGACCCGCACCGCCTGGCTGACCGGCGAATGCCGCCGTCTGGGGTTCCGCTTCGCCCCGCGGCATCACATCACGTGGTACGGCGGCCGCCGCGGCACGTAGCGCCGGCTCAGGCGGGCTTGGCGGGCGCGTGGCCGCGGGGACCGAAGGCCAGCACCGTCGCGGCGCCCACGGCCACGATCAGCATGCCCGCGAGGAAGAAGGGGCTCACGGCCGAGCGGGGCGTGTCATTGAAGGCCAGCGTGGTGAGCGTGTTGATCACCGGTGCGCAGCCGAACACCACCGGCATCACCGTGAACGGCTTGCCGCCGAGCGTGAAGGCGAGAATCGTTCCGAGCGCCCCGAGCGCCCCGAGCGCCCCGGCGGCGAGGCTCCAGAACACGCCATTCACGCTCCACGAGCCGGGATCGGCGAGCGGCACGAGCAGCGCCAGGGGCACGAGCACGGCGATCAGGAAGTACGACACGCCGATGCAGACCAGCGGTCGCAGCCGGCTCCCCTGCATGGCCGCCTGGCCCCGGTGCAGGACGGGCCCGTACGAGCCCCACGACGCCATCGCCAGCGCGATCGAGAGCAGCACCGCGACGAACTGCTCGGCCTTTCGCTCGACCGACGACGGCGGGGCCGGGGCCGGAGCGGCGGACTCGGCCGCGGCTGCTGCGGCGGCGACAGGGGCCGGGTGCGGCGCGGCCTGCGGCTTGAACACCAGCACCGTGACCGCTCCCGTGATCACCAGCAGGAGGCCGGCGAGAAACGGCGCCTTGAGCTGGTCGAAGGCCCGGTTCATCGCGGCCGACAGCAGCGTGTTGATCACCGGAGCCCCGCCGAACACCAGCGGCATCACGTAGATCGGCTTGCCGCCGAAATGCAGCGCGAGGATCACGCCCAGTGCCCCGAGGGCCCCGGCCGCACCGGCCAGCAGGCTCCAGATCACGCCCTTCGTCGTCCACGCTCCCTTCTCGCCGCGAGCCAGCAGGACGAGCGGCACCACCACCGCGATCACGAAGTAGGCCACGCCCACGCACACGAACGGCCGCAGCGGCGAATGCATGTGTTCGCGGCCGACGTGCAGCACCGGGCCGTACATCCCCCAGCAGGCGGCCGTCAGGCCGATCGCGGCCAGCATTCCCAGGAACTGCACCATCGTCGATCTCCTCGTGGCTTCGGAAGGCGGCCAGCATACCCGCGCGACCGCACGACGCTCAGCCGGCCCGCGTCGCCCCGAGGGCGAGCGCGTCGAGCAGCGCCGCCCCGACCTCGTCGGTGCCGATCAGCCGCATGCAGTCGTGATGCCGCAGCGGACACTCGCCGCGGCCGCAGGGCGAGCAGGCGAGCGTGCGGCGGAGCTCCACGCAGCGAGCGGGATCGGATCGGCCCAGCCGTGGGTCGGTCGGGCCCAGGAGCGCGACGGTGGGCACGCCAAACGCCGCGGCGATGTGCCGTGGGCCGCTGTCGCTCGACACCGCCGCCGCGGCGCGGGCATACACGGCCTTCGAGAGGCCGATGGGCAGGTCGGGGGCGTCGCCGAGCCCGCGGACGGCCGGGGAGGCAGCCTCCACGACGACCGCCCGCGCATGGTCGCGGTCGGCGGGCCCGCAGTGCACGAGGATGCGAACCCCGGACACGCGGTCGGCCAGCCAGCGGGCGAGCGCCGCATGCCGCGAGGCGCCCCAGGAGCGGGCGGAGCCGTTGGAACTGTTGTCGTTGAGCACGACGAGCGGCCCGTCGCGGCCCGGAAACAGCGCCGCGAGCAGGGCATCGCCATGGGCGAGGTCGTCCGCAGAGGCGCGGAGTTCGACCACGAGCGGGCCCGGCGCCACTCCGATCGCGCCGGCGAGCTCCATGAAGGCGACGGGCGGCGGGACGATCAACTCGCCGCGGCGGGGCGGCACGACGTCGGTGAGGAGCAGCCGCCGCCAGTGCCCGGGGTGGCCGACGCGGCGTCGGGCGGCCCCCGACAGGGCCAGAGCCGCGGCCGAGAGCGAATTGGGAAGCACGAGCGCCACGTCGGCACGGGCCGCCCGCATCGCCCGAGCCGCTGCGCGGAACCGGCTCGACGGATTCCGACCATGGCGGTCGTAGGGAATCACGTCGTCGATCCAGGGCGTGCCGGCGAGGAGATCGGCGATCACCGGCCGCATCACGCCCGTGATCCGCGCGTCGCCGCCGAAGTGGGCCCGCAGCGTCCGGAGCAGGGGCGTCGCCATGACGGCGTCGCCCACCCAACGCGGCAGGATCACGGCGATGTGCATGCGGGAACGGTACCCTGCCGCGGACCAAGGCGACGAGTCCAGTTCGCCGCGACGGCCCGTCACCTCGTCCCTGGCCGCTCCGGGATCGCCATCCGCCCCGACGCCCACGCCGCCGCGGCGAGCGACGCCGCGAGGGCCAGCCCGGCGGATGCAGCGGCCCAGCCCGTCGGCACGCGGGCCGCACCTCCCGCCAGCGCCGGCCAGACCGCCACGAGTGCGGCGAGCGTCCCGGCGGCGATCCCCGCCGCGACGGCGGCCACGGTCTCGAGAACCAGCAGGTTCCGAACACGCCGTGGGCCGAACCCGATGGCCCGCAGCACCGACAGGGCGCCGATGCGCTCGGCCACTCCCTGGGCCCGCACCGCGGCCACCCCGGCCGTGCCAAGCAGGAGGCCGAGCGTGCCCAGGGCCTGGAAGCCCGCGAGGAACGTGTTCTGCACGGCCTGCAGCGCCCGAAGCCGTGCAGCAGCGCTCTCCAGCGCCACGCCGGCGTCGGCCCACACGCCGCGGAGCGCGTCGGGAAGCGCTGCCCGCGCAGCGGCGTCGAGGGGCGTGGTGTCGACGAACGCCAGCGCGTAGCCGGATCGCGAGGGGAACAGCCGCTGGAACTCGCGCTCCGCCACGATCACCCGCCCCTGGAGGATGCCCGGCTCGAGCAGGCCGACCACGGCGCACGGCACCGCCTCACCAGCCTCGTCGGCGACGGTGAACCGCGCGCCGACACCACCGAGCTTCAGGCCCCACTGGGCGGTCGCCTGGTCGAGCACCGCCGGCACCGCGCCGTCGGCGCACGCCGCGTCGAGCAGTCGCCACGGCCGGCCGGCGGCGTCTCCGGTGAGCGGCGCATGATCGACAAACCGGAAGCCGTCGCGGTCGATGAATGATGGACCCACGCCGATGACCGTCGGCTGCGTGGTGGCATAGAGGTTGGTGCAGCTGGCATCGTCGCCCGAGTTCGACCGCACGAGTGCGATGCCGCACTGCGACACGGCCCGGTCCTGATCGGGCGTCAGGCCGAGACCCGCCCGCACGCCCACATCCGACGGATCGATCGACGTCGGCTCGCCGAAGGTGGCGATCAGCGACCAGCCCCCCGTGGGCGAGCGGCGGTCGTCCACATCGACCGGATCGCGGACGGCGAACGCCGACACCGCCACTACGAGGAACTGTCCGCAGGCGACGATCGCGGCGATCGCGAACGCCCGCCCGGGCTGCGCGGAGAGGAGTCTCGTGGCGAGGGCCGGCAGGGTTCGCACGGCCGGCCTCGCGGTGGAACCGACGAGCATCACCCAGACCGCGGCCAGGAGGGCCACGAGCGCCGCGGCCCCGGCGGCGAAGAACAGCCCGACCGCCGACGTGGCCGCCGACCGCGACGCGAGCGAGGCCAGCCCCGCGGCGGTGGCCAGCGCCACGACTCCGGCGACCGCGGCGGCGGCGCGACCGATGCGGCCAGAGGCCTCGCGCGTCGTCCCGCGGAGCAGCGCCAGTGGCGGGAGGCTCCCGGCCCGCCGGGCGGTGAGGGCGACCGACGCGACCGCGGCCGCAAGCGACCCGACCGCACCGGCGGCCAGCGTGCCCCACGACACGGACGGCATCGAGAACACCTCGGCCGAGCCGGCCACCACGCTGCGATCCCAGGCGCGACCGAGCCACGAGAGCAGGAGCCGCGCCCAGAGCGGACCGAGGGCCGTTCCGGCGGCGATGCCGATCGTGGCCGCGAGGCTCCCCACGAGCACGAGGAGGGCGGTGAGCCGCCGCGGCGCGAAGCCGACGGCGGCGAGCGTGCCGATCGTCCGCCGCTGGGCCGTCACCAGCAGTCCGAAGAGCAGGCCGACGAGCGTGATGCCCGCGGCGACGACGAACATCGACAGCGCGAGGAACAGTCCGCCGAACGGCGTCGATCCCCGGGATGCCTCGAGGGCGTCAGACCGCAGCGGCACGATGCGCATGCCGGCCCGCGCGGGATCGATCGCCGCGGCGAGTCGGGCTGCCAGGTCGTCGGGGCTTCCGCCGCCGCGCGGCACGTGCCAGGCCGTGGTGCTTCCGAACCGCGACCCGCCGATCCGCCGCGCCGTCTCCAGCGCGATGAAGGCCTTGGGCGTGGCGCGATGCTCCTTCCAGTAGCGGTCGTCCTCGTCGTGCGGCGGCACCGTCCGGACCCGCGCGCCGTCGAATGGAAACGGGGGATCCCAGTCGGCGATCGACGCCTCGTCGGTCACGCCTTCCACGTCGGGCACGAGCGTGCGATCGACGCCGCCGTCGCGCATCTCGGCCACCCCGGCGATCCGGAAGTTGTCGGTCCGCTCCTCGACGCGGCCGTGAATCGTCTCCGGGGCGAAGGTGGTCACCGCGAGCGAGTCGCCGATCGCGACCGGCATGCCCTGGGCGGCGAGATCGTCGGCCAGCCAGCGATTGATGAGGATCTCGTCGCCGGCGGGGAGCGGCAGCTGGGCACCGGCCGCATCGACGAGCGGGCCCGCCGGCAGCGAGGTGGTGTCGATGCCGAGCACGGTGGAGTAGGGCACCGCGGCCCGGCCGCCGTCGGCCGCGATGCTCGTGGCAAGCAGCACGAGCGTCGGGTGCCCCCCCGCCTCGGCGAGCACCTGCCGGGCAACGCGGTCGATCTCCGGAGGAACGACCAGCCGCGCGGACGTGAGTCGCGTGCCTCCGTTGGCAAGCGGCTCGAGGGTCGCGCCGAGGTCCGCCAGCCGGGGCCGGAGCCGCCGCCCCAGCTCGGCGGCCACGTTGGCCGAGCCATCGCCGACCACGAACACCGCGTTGGCCACGTCGCCGCGGCGCAGCATCGCCTGCGCGTCGGCCAGCGCGAGCACCACGAGCGGCTCCGGCGCGAGCGACGGCCGCAGCGAGAACCGTCCGAGCCCGCGTTCGGGCAGCACCGCCTTCACCCGCAGCCGACGGCCGACCGTCTCGTTCGCCCGCCTGCCCAGGGGAGTGTCTGCGGGCACGCTCGCACGGGCCGGCAGCCGGAGCACGATCTCGTCGCCCACGGCGATGCCGGCGGCCGCGGCCAGGGGGCCGTTGACGAGCACCGTGTCGGGTTCGAGGAGCGGTGCCGGCGGGTCGAAGCCGAGCGCCGCAGGATCGTCGCACGCCATGAGCGTGGCGGTGGCCACAGCACCGCGGCGACCGCCAACCGCGACCGTCGCGGGCATCACGAGCGCCGGCGTGCATGCCAGCCGCGGGTCAACGGCACCGGCGGCCAACTCCGCAGCGAGGTCGCGCCGAACGAAGCCGTCGGCCAGCACGGCCGCGTCGATCCGCCCCAGCCTCCCCACCGCGAGCCGCCCGAGCCCGTCGCGGATGCCGTCGCCCACACCGAGGGCCCCGGTCACCGCCGTCGCCACCACCCCGGAGGTCACTGCCAGCGCGGCGAGCTGCCGCCACCACTGGCGGGCCAGCGCCACGGCGAGCCCGCCGAGCGACCGCACGGCCGGCCGGCTCATGATTCCAGCCGCCCGTCGCGCAGCCGGCGCACGTCGCCCACGCGATCGGCCACGGCGGCGTCGTGCGTGACCACCACCAGCATGCCGCCGGCTTCGGCCACGAGCTCGCACAGGAGCGCCGTCACGTCGGCCGCGGTCCGCGAGTCGAGCTGGCCGGTCGGCTCGTCGGCCAGCACGAGCCGCGGCGCGAGCAGGAGCGCCCGCGCCACCGCCACCCGCTGCCGCTCGCCGCCGGAGAGTTCACCGGGCAGGTGCGACCGTCGCGGACCGAGCCCTACCCGCTCCAGCAGGAGCGATCCCCGGGCGACGATGTCGAGCGGCACGCGGCCGACCGCGAGCGCCGGCACGAGCACGTTGTCGAGCGCGGTGCAGCCATCGAGCAGATGATGCTCCTGGAACACGAAGCCGATGCGCCGGCTGCGAAACGCCGCGCGGCTCGTCGCGTCGCCCGCATGGGGATCGACGCCGTCGAGCGTGACGCGGCCCGACGTCGGCGGCTCGAGGCCGCCGATGATCGATAGCAGCGTGCTCTTGCCGGAACCGCTGGGACCAGTGATCGCGAGGCGGCCGCCCGGCGGCACCGTCAGCGACACGTCGTCGACGGCCTGCAGACCGCCGGCGCCGCCCGGATACCGCTTGCACACTCGGTCGAGAACGAGCACGGGGTTGTCAGCCGGGGCTGCGGTAGCGTTCGAGCCGCATGCGGATGTCGTCCGGAATCGGCGTTGCCTCGGGCCCGGTCGCCGGCCGCATCAGGCAGTGGACCGCCACCACGCGGCCGTTGGCCACCGCGCGGCCGCCGTGGGTGAACGCGAACCGGTAGGTCACGCTCGACCCGCCGATGCGATCCACGGACGCGGTCACCGCGACCTCGTCGCCGAAGCGGATCGGGGCGAGGTAGTCGCACGAGGCCGACACGCGGGGCCAGCTGGCATCGACGCCATCGGAGCCGCGGTCGACGACCGCCACGCCCGCATTCCGGAGGAGCTCATGCTCGACCGACTCCATCCAGAAGAAAAACGCCGAGAAGTGCACGATGCCGGCGGCGTCGGTGTCGCGAAACTCGACGCGGCGGCTGGTCGTGAGCGGACCCATGCAGGGCAACGCCGGCGGGCGACGGACGAACTGGCACGTCGGGACCGACGGCCTCGGCCCCGACGTCAACGGGTGGACGAGCGGCCTACTCGCCGACGTACGGCAGCAGGGCCATGAATCGAGCCCGCTTGATCGCCCGCGTCACGGCATGCTGGCTCGCGGCCGTGCACCCGCTCTTGCGGCGGCCGAGAATCTTGGCCTGACGATTGACGAGCTTCCCGAGCAGTTCGAGATCCTTGTAGTCGACGTACATCGGCCGCGGCCGAACGCCATCGATGAAGATCGGATCGCGCCGCTTCACCTTGGCACGGGGCTTGGCCTTCTTGCGGGCGGTCTTGGCGGCTTTCTGGCGGGGTCCGGCGAAACTCATCTGGGCAGCTCGGAGCGACTCGGGTTGGGTGGTGAAGAATCCGTGAGCAGGTCACGGGGGCAGGATCATAACACGATCACGGGAGCCGGGGGAGGTCCCCCCGGCTCCCGTGAAGCGATTTTCAGGTCGCAGGCCACGCGGCCGACAGCCGCAGGGCACCGCAACGATTAATAGCGATCGCCGCCGTAGCCGCCGCGGCCGCCACCGCCGCCGTAGCCACCGCCGCCACCACCGCCGTAGCCGCGGCCGCCGCCGCCACCACCCGGACGGGGCGTCCGCTCGCGAGCCTCATTGACCGTCAGGGGACGGCCATTGATCTCCTGCCCGTTCAGGGCCGCGATCGCCGCCTGAAGACCCTCGTTGGTCTCCATCTCGACGAAACCAAAGCCGCGGGAACGTCCGGTCTCGCGATCGGAAATCACCTCGGCGCTTCGCACGGCACCGTGCGGAGCAAACATCGCCTCAAGATCGGCGGACGTGGTGGACCAGGGGAGGTTCCCCACGTAAATCTTCCCAGCCATAAGAACTCAACCTCAAAGAAACGGGAACTGGATCACGAACCCATCGACTCAATCGACCTTCGCCGGAGCACAAGCCGCAGTTCCCGAACGGAAAAGAGTGCGGACGAGAGTCAGTCGAACGTGGAAAGTTGTATCACGCGGCCCCCCCCGCCCACAACACCGGCCCCGGCGTTTTGTCAACGGGGACTTCCCGGCGGGGCGAAACCGTCTGCCGACCGCCATTCGCCGCACCAATCCCGGCCGTCTGTATGGGGCCAGATCCCGACCAGGGCCAGCCTGTCGTCTCGCACCTCGGGCACGGCGGGGGGCATTCGCCGGCACTGTCCCCAGCCCGTGCCGTCGCCGACAGACCGCTCCGGCCGCCAGAAGCAGCAGGTGCGACAGGTCTCGGTCTTGGCGTCGGGGGGGCCGGCGTTCATGGGATCAGTATAGGCCCCTGGCCGTCGCGCCGGCAGGCGGGGCAAGGCGGGAAACGGCCGTGGCAGGCTGCGGATGACGGGCCGAAGAGAGCCGCATTTCGGCGTCTGGAGTCTCCATGTTCGAAGGCCGGTCCTGCCGACAACACGCTCAGGCACGTCCCGCTGACCACCATTCGGCATGCCCTCACATCGCTTCGCTCCCGCTCGGCTCCTCGCCGCGGCCCTCGTGGTCGCCTGGCACGCGACGGTCGCCTGCGCCGACGACGACGACATCCTCCATCCCGTCTCCCTTCTGAAGGCGCCGGAGTTCGACGAGCCATCGGCCGCCGCCACGTCCGGCGACGACAACGTCGTCTACCGGCTCGTCCAGCGACTGATCCCCGAAGGCGACCGCGGGCGGCCGCCACCGTGCGACATCACCGACCCCGGGCCCGACACGGCCAACTATCCGAACAGCCCGCTGACGCTTCCCAAGGGCCGGTCGTACATCGAGACGATTCCCGGCACCTACTCGCTGGCCGGTGCCGACGGCACGCCGGCGAGTTGGTCGTGGCCGTTCATGATGCGGACCGGGCTCACCGACAACTGCGAACTGCGAATCATCAGCCAGGGCCCCACGGTCGTTGCCGCCGGGCCCGACAGCCCGGCTGCCGACGGGTTCGCGCCGTTGGTCTTCGATCTGAAGGTGCACCTCTGGGGCGACAAAGATCAGCTGTACGTGC
>JBJTRH010000039.1:0-2703 GCA_046076065.1 Planctomycetaceae bacterium
GTGCAGGTCGGGCGCTCGCTGGCGCGCGTCTGCCCCGACCTCGTCCTCGGGGCCGCCCTGGACGAGGTCCTCCGCGTCGAGCGGCCCCATGTCCCGCTGACGCACTCCTCGCTACTCAAGCACTCGGCCCTGCTGTGGGTGCTGGTCCACAAGGCCACTGGGCTGCAGCTCCGCGGCCAGATGCAGCTCGTCGACGCCGACGGCACCGTGGCCTTTCTCGGCTCGCCGTGGCTCACCGATGCGGGCGCCATCAAGGCGTACGGGCTCAGCATCAGCGACTTCGCCCTGCACGATCCCGTCGTCGACCTGCTGCACCTGGTGATGTCGCAGAAGTCGGCGCTCAACGACGTGACACCAGCAAGACCCTGCTCGTCGGCGAGGCCGTCTACGCGCACGACCATCATGCGGTCGCGCTCTACGCCGACGGCGACTGGGCGGCGTGCAACGTGCCGCTCAACTACCTACCGAATCCTCCCGTGCCGGAAAACTGGTGGAATGTGCGGGGATTCCGTAGCCGCCATGCCGGTGGAGCGAGTTTCACGCGGGCTGACGGCTCGGTCCGGTTCACCGGCGAGGAGATCGACATGAGCGTGTACATGGCGCTCTCCACGGGGGGCCGGGGTGACTCGACCGCATCGGAATGAGCACGGCTCACGGTCGGTCGGCCCTAACGCTGGCCATGGTGGCGGCAATCGCTGTCTGCCAGGCAGGCTGCGGGAAGCACTCGGCGAGCGTGTCGGGCAGCGTGACGCTCGAAGGAACGCCGCTGGCGACGGGCGTGGTGACCTACACGCCGGCCGCAACCGGACCCTCGGCCTATGCCAACATTGGCGGCGACGGCCGCTACGCCCTGCAGACCGGAGCTGCGGCCGGGCTGGAGCCGGGATCGTACAAGGTGACGGTGGCGGCCAATGCAACGCCCGAGCAGGCGGCGGCGATGGGCATCAAGGTCGGCCGCAAGGGAATCATGCCGCTGCTGACGCCGCCGAAATACGCGGACGTGTCGAGCACGCCGCTCACCGTCGACGTGAAGGCGGGACGGCAGGTGATAGACCTCGTGCTCGAGGCCGACACGCCCGGGAAGAAGTAGGCGACGGGCATAGCCGTTCAGGACGGCGGGGGGGCGACGATGGACGGGCGGATGCTGAAGTTTCCGGGAACGCGGTGGTCGGCCCCAGTCGCGCTCGTTGCGATGGTGGCTGTGACCGGCTGCTCCCAGCGGGCGGAGGTGGGCGGCACGGTGACACTCGACGGCCGGCCGCTCACGGCAGGCGTGGTGACGTTCTGTCCGGCCACCGAGGGTCCGTCGGGATATGCCGCGATCGGTCCCGATGGCCGCTATGCCGTTCAGGTCGGCAGCCGGACTGGCCTGCCCCCGGGCGAGTATGTCGTCACGGTCGCGGCCAACGTACCTCAGGCGGAGGGAGCCCAGCCAGGGCCCGGCCAGTTCTCGGACGGTATCACCCCCTTGGCCACTCCGCAGATGTACGCCGACCGCGGGCAGTCGCCGCTGCGGGCCACGCTCGTGTCAGGCAGCCAGAACCTGCCGCTCGAACTGACGAGCCGGTGAAGCCTCGGTGTCTGGGGTAGCCCACCCGCCGGGGTGATTTCGCAGATGTGGGGAAATCGTTTCGCCATTTCTGCGAAACACTTCGTGGTTCCTGGGAAATCCTAGGGCGTTTCGCCCTGCCTCGGATTCCGCCGGAATCAGATATTTCTGCGGAAACGGGCCGGTCGGCGAAGTTTGTACGGCCATGGCACGTCGCTTGCACTTGTCTGTTGCCCTGTTCGTTGAACCTTCTGGAGTTGATTCCCATGAGAGTCCCGTTTGCTGTCACGTTCGTCATCGCGGCCTTCGCCATCGGAACGGTGGTGTTCGGGGCGGAGGGTTCCACGTCGCCCTACACCGACGCCGTCGGCGACATCGACGGCGGAATCATCACCGGCAACGGCACGCTCGACATCCTCGGGATGGAGATCACCACGGTCGGCAGCGACCTCAACTTCAAGCTCACGGTCAACGGCAACGTGTCGACCACCGACTGGGGCAAGTTCATGATCGGCATCGGCTCGTACAACGCCCCCCTCGGCACGACGACGGGCAATGGCTGGAATCGGCCGATCAACCTGCAGTACACGCCCAACGGCTTCCTCACGCCGGCCGGCATGGACTACTGGATCGGGTCGTGGGTCGACGGTGGTGGCGGGTCGCAACTCTGGACGTGGGACGGCTCGGCGTGGACGGGCCCGGCCTCGCTCAGTTCGTACAGCGTCACCCCCGGGGCGACGAGCGACATCAACTACACGGTTGCTCTGTCTGCCCTCGGCCTGGCTCCGGGCGACCAGTTCACCTTCGACGCCTACAGCTCGGGCGGTGGCAGTGGCGACACCGCGATCGATGCGCTCGCGAACCCGAACGTGGCGGTCACCTCGTGGGGCCAGACCTACACCTCCAAGCCGGTCACCTTCGGTGGCGGTGGTCTCAACTCCTACACGGTTCCCGTTCCCGAGCCCACCACCCTCGCGGGCTTCGGCCTGGTCGGAGCGGCCGTGGCCGGTCGCATGATCCGTCGTCGGTCACCGCAGGCTTGATCGCCACGGGCGACGCCTGTTCCTGAACTCGGGGGCCCCGGCCCGGCATCGAGCCGGTCCGGGGCCCTTCGCTTTTCGCCCCTGGTCGCGTCGTGAACATCCTCGGCATCT
>JBJTRH010000040.1:0-15020 GCA_046076065.1 Planctomycetaceae bacterium
GCCCGCGGCTGTCGCGGCTCTACCGCGGGCTCGATGCGGAGGCCGTCGAGTGGCGTCGCGACTGGCGGCTCAAGTCGCCGCAGTCGCGGGGGCTGTCCGCCGGCGTGCGGCGCGCGAAGACCAAGATCAAGACGATCCTGCGGGTTCTCCGGCACTCCCGGAAGTCCGCCTGACCACGGAGGCCAGCATGGCGACCACCACCCCGATCCGCATCTTCATCGGTTCCGGCGAGGCGAGCGTGCTCGAGCGGAAGACGCTCATCCACTCGCTCCGGGCGCACACCAGCCGGCCGCTCGACATCCACGTGTTCAACGGCACGCACGACGCGCTCGAGCGGGGCGACGAGCCGCCCGTGCGGCTCAACATGCCCCTGTGGGTCAAGTACCGGAACTACACCGAGTTCAGCAACTACCGCTGGATGATCCCCGAACTCTGCGGCCATCGCGGGCGGGCGATCTTCCTCGACTCCGACATGGTCTGCCTCGCCGACATCGGCGAGCTGTTCGACGCCGACATGGGCGGCTGCGACATGCTGGCGAAGGCCGAGGCCTACAAGGGCGACCGCTCGTGGGGCATGAGCAACATCCTCTTCGACTGCGAGAAATGCCGCTTCCCGCTGGAGGACATCTTTCGCGACGTCGACGCCGGCCACTACACCAACACCGACTTCCAGCAGATGACGCCGGCGTTCCTGTCGCGCCGGGGGTATCGCCTCGGACCACTGGATCCTGCGTGGAACTCCTTCGACGTCCAGGACGCCGGAACCAAGCTGATCCACTACACGAACCTGCGGACGCAGCCCTGGAAGTTTCCGGGGCACGTCCACGAGGATCTCTGGTTCTACTGGTTCAACGAGGCCCGCAAGGCCGGGGTGATCACCAACCAGGACATCGACAAGACGCTCTCCCGCGCCTACGCCCGCCAGGACATCCTCCGGCCCGGCCGTGGCACTGCTGCGGCGAATGGCGCGGGGCGGCGGACGTTCAAGCAGATGCGGCGGCGGATGCTGCACGCCCTCGGATTGCGGAACGATGCCGCCTGACGCCGCGGCGATTCGCCGCCGGAGAATCGTCGCCGTTCAGGGCACTGCGCAGCTCGCCAGCGCCGTGGCAGCGATGCGCGCCGGCGACCGCGCGGCCGGAGCCCCCGCGGTGAACCACCTCCTCATCCACAACCTCTCGTGCCCGGCCGAGCAGGCCGGGGAGTTCGCCGACTGCATCGCCCGGCTCGCCCGGCTCGCAGGGGAATGGGCGACGATTCACCACCTCGCCGCCGACGAGCTCGCCGCCCTGCAGCGGAAGCACGCGACCGACGGCCTTGCGGCGGCGGCCGCCATGCTCGCGGAGGCGACGGGCGTCGCCGAGGCCGACGAGGCGCTGCTCGGCCTGAACCTGCTGTATCTCAACCACCTCGTCGACAGGGCCCATCCGCGGGCGGTGAAGGCCTGCTATGGCGACGGCGTGGGCCTCAACTTCTCCGCCGACTACTTTCGGCCTCCTGAGTTCGACGCGGGGTGGCGCGGGCTCGGCCGACGCCTCGAGCGGGCGGTGCGACGACGCACGCATCGCTGGACGGGCGCCATGCCGCCGCCGCAGCAGGGCCGCAAGCCTGGGCACGCGGTCGCCTTCGACCGGCACTATCTCCTGCTGGCCAACCGCTTCGACTCCCGCGTGGACGACTACGTGCAGCTGGAGGCCGAGGAGTTTCGCCGGTTGTTCGCCGCCTTCGTGCCGGAGATCGACGCGGCCGTCGCGGCCGCGGGTGATCCGCTCGCCCTGCAGCTCGGCCGTGCGGCCAGGGTGGTGGTGCTGCTGACGAGCAACTTCTCCGAGACGGCCCGCATGAGCCTGGCCGACGAGGTCGAGGCCTGCGTGGCGGCGGCCGTCGCGGCGGGGGGCGGCGCAGGCTCGCTGCTCGTGGTGAAGCCGCATCCCCGCGACTCACGCGACAAGGTCCGCCTGATCGCCGCCGCGGCCGCCCGGCACTTCACCGAGGTCGTGTGCCTGGATGCTCCGTGGACGTTTCACCTGCCGTTCGAGTCGATCTATGACCGCTGGTTCCTCCGCGACGAACGGGTGCGGCGGGCCACGCGGGTCGTGTGCACGAGCAGCGCCGGGCTGTCGCTCGAGGCGCTCTACGACCAGCCTGTCGAGGTGCTCTTCGGAGAGCGGACCGTCCGCCGTGTGTTCGCCCACAACTGGCGTTCGCTGCGGGTGCGGCACGAGGCCGATCTGCGGCGGGTCATCGCCGAGATCCGCGCCGCCCGGGGCCTTCGGCAGGCGGCATGACGCCGCGACACGAGGCATCAGCATGACGAAGCGTTCGCCAACGATGCGGCTCCGGGAGCGGGTGCAGCGGTCGGCGCTCGGCGTGGGGCGGCTCGCGGTTCGCGCCGCTGGCCGGTCGCCGGAGGCGGCGGCGCTCGCCGCGCCGGGAATCGTGCAGGGCCTGCTCCGGCCGTTCCAGCGGCATCGCCGCCCGACGCTCGATCTCTGTCTCGTGGTGAAGGACGGCAGCCGGGGCTGGATTCTCGAGGCCGTGTGCAAGGAGATCGCGTCGCATTTCGACGGCCGCTGGGAGATCTGCGGCCGGCTCGACCGCCTCCCCCGGGCCCGCGGCTACTTCTTCGTGCACTACCACTTCTATCTCGCGGCCCTGAAGAACAATCCGCACCTCTGGGACAGCCGCTGTGCCGTGTGGGTCACGCACCCCAAGGAGGAGGCCCACGACTTCGGCGGCCCCGCCGCGATCCGCGCGCTCGCGCGGACCAACGTGGTGAGCATGTGCACGATGTGGCGCGACCTGCTCGAGCGGCTCGGAGTGCCCCGCGAGCGGCTCCGGGTGAGCCTCGCAGGCGCCGACCCCGACTTCTTCCCCGCCCACCCGCGCGGCGGCGGCCGCGTGGGCCTGTGCGCCGCCTACTACGATCGCAAGAGCCCCGACCGGATCGTGGAGCTCGTGCGGGCCATGCCTCACAGGTCGTTCACGCTCATGGGCCGCGGCTGGAACGCCTGCCCCGGCTTCGCCGACCTGCTGCGGCTCCCGAACTTCGAGTACCGCGAGGGACGCTATGCCGACTATCCCGCCTTCTACCGCGAGCTCGACGTGTTCGTGTCGCTGGCGGCGCTCGAGGGCGGCCCCGTGCCGCTCGTCGAAGCCATGATGAGCAACGTGGTGCCCGTGGCCACGCGGACCGGCTTCGCGCCCGACCTGATCCGCGACGGCGACAACGGCTTCCTGTGCGACGTCGACGCGCCGGTGGCCGCGGTCGCGGCGCTCGTCGAGCGGGCCTTCGCCAGCACGGCCGACGTGCGGCGGACCGTCGAGCACCTGTCGTGGCGGCGGTTCTCCGACGTGATCCAGCAGGCCGCGCTCGGCGATCCGGCGGCCGGCCGGGCGGCCGCCTGACCCGTGGTTCGAGAGGAGTGGGAGCGATGATTCTCGTCACCGGGGCGGCAGGCTTCATCGGTTTTCACGTCGCCAGGCGGCTGCTCGCGGCGGGCGCCGACGTGGTGGGCTTCGACAACCTCAACGCCTACTACGACCCGCGGCTCAAGCATGCACGGCTCGCGGAGCTGAGCCGAATGCCGGGCTGGCGATTCGTCCGCGGCGACCTCGCTGACGGCGCGGCCCTCGCGAGGCTCGTCGCGGACGAACAGCCCGCCTGCGTCGTCCATCTCGCCGCGCAGGCGGGCGTCCGCTGGTCGATCGACAACCCGGCGGCCTACGTGTCGTCGAACCTCGTCGGCTTCGCCAACGTGCTCGAGGCCTGCCGCCATGCGGCCACGCCGCACCTCGTGTATGCGAGCTCGAGCAGCGTCTACGGCGCCAACACCAAGACGCCCTTCGCCGAGACCGACCCCGTCGACCGCCCGGTGAGCCTGTACGCGGCTACCAAGAAGGCCAACGAGCTGATGGCCCACTCCTACGCGCACCTCTTCGGGCTCCCCTGCACCGGCCTGCGGTTCTTCACCGTCTACGGTCCATGGGGTCGCCCCGACATGGCCTACTGGAAGTTCACCGAGGCGATCCTCGCCGGCACGCCGATCGAGGTGTTTGGCGGCGGCCTCCTGCGGCGCGACTTCACGTTCGTCGACGACGTGGTCGAGGCGATCGTGCGGATGATCGATGCGCCGCCATCCGCGGGCGTGGCCGACGACGGCTCCGCCGCCGCGCCGTGCCGCGTGTACAACGTGGGCAACCATACCCCGGTGACCGTGGCGCGGCTGCTCGCGATCCTGGAGCGGCTCTGCGGCCGGCCTGCGATCAGGCTCCAGCGACCGCGGCCCCCCGGCGACGTCGAGGCCACGTTCGCCGACGTCTCCGCCCTCGCCCGCGACTTCGGATTCGAGCCGCGAACGACGCTGGACGAGGGCCTCACGCGATTCGTCGACTGGTACCGCGAGTGGCGGCAGGTCACGGCCGTCGGGAAGGCCGCATGACCGTCGCGGCTCCCTTGTCGATCTGTCTCCTCAGCGACGTGGCTCCCCCTGCGCTCGGCGGCGCCCAGACGGTGCTCGACTGCCTGGCGCGGAGGCTCCTCGCCGCGGGGCACCGCGCGGTGGTGGTGGCGCCGCAGCCCCGCGAGCCGTGGGATGATTCCCGGCTCGGCTATCCCGTCGTCCGGCATCGGCGGCCGTTCTTCAAGCGGTTCGGCACGCGGCTCCTCCTGCCGCGTCTGCTCGCGCTGCATCGCCGGAGCCGGTTCGACCTCGTGCACTGCCACGCCGCCTATCCGCAGGCCCATGTGGCCGCTTCCCTCGGGCGGCTGACCGGGGTGCCGTTCGTGGTCCGTCCGCACGGCTGCGACATCCTTCCCGGCGAGGTGATCCGGCGGTCGTCGCGGCTGGAGCGCCGGATGAAGCGGGCGGTCGCCGCCGCCGATCGCGTGGTCGCGCAGGGAGAGTTTCTCCGCGGCGTGATCGAGGAGGCGGGCGTGCCTCCCGAGCGGATCCGCGTGATCAACAACGGCGTCGACGTGGCGGCGTTTCGGGAGGCCGAGCCCTATCCGCACCCCCGGCCGTATCTCCTCGGCATGGGCAGCCTCGTGCCGCACAAGGGTTTCGATCTCCTGATCCGCGGCTATGCCCGGCTGCCGGCCGACCGCCCCGACCTGCTGATCGCCGGCGACGGTCCCGAGCGGCCCGCCCTCCTCGCGCTGGCCCGCGACCTCGGCGTCGAGCGGCAGGTGCATCTCACGGGGCCGGTGACCGGCCCGCGGAAGGTGAGCCTCTTTCGCTCGGCCACGTGCTTCATCTGCCCGTCGCGGCGCGAGCCCTTCGCCAACGTGCTTCTCGAGGCGCTGGCGTCGGGGCTGCCGGCCGTCGCCACCGACGTGGGCGGCAATCGGGAGATCGTCCACCACGGCGAGAACGGCCTGGTCTGCGAGCCGGAGTCGCCCCCTGCCCTGTCCGCGGCGGTGGAGCGGCTGCTCGCCGACGCCTCGCTTGCAGCCGGGCTCCGAGCCGGCGCCGCGCGGCTGATCGCCACGTTCGACTGGGACGCCGTCGCCGACCGCTACATCGATCTCTACCGGGAGGTCATCGCCGCACGGCGGCAGGCCGCCGTGCGGGCGGCGTAACCAGAGACCCGGACGTCAGCATGCGGCGAGGGCGCGGCGGCAGATGGCCTGGAGTTCGCGGCACACCGCTTCCGCCCGCCGCTGGCCCGCGGCGTAGCGTCGCGCGGCCGTGACGGGGCGGCCCCGGAGCACGTCGCCGAGGGCGAGTTTCTGGAAGCGGTGCTTCACCTTCTCCAGAAAGAAGGCGTCGAGGCTGGCGGCGATCGATTCGGCGTCGACGGCGCGCTCGCCGATCGACGAGAGGAAGTTCCAGCAGCAGTGGAGGATCGCGATCGCGCCGGGATCGGGCCGTCCGGCGTAGAGGTGCTGCCAGCGGGCGTTGAAGGCGTCGGGCAGCCGGCGAAAGGGCAGGCCGTCGCGGGCCAGCATCTCGATCGACACCGCCAGCGCCGCCTGGTCGCTGTGGTGGATCCACTTGCGGAAGCCCGTGCGGTCGTCGAACAGCCCCGCGATCCGTTGGATGTTCCGCGCCCAGAGATCGCGGAGGTTGCTGCTCCACGGCGCGAACACCACGCCGCCGTTGTAGTAGGGCAGCATCTCCTCGAGCTGCTCGTTGCCGGCCTCGTAGCCCATCATCTTTCTGGGGAACCGCGGCAGGTCGAGCTCGCGGACGAGCGGCGGGATCGCGTCGGGGAGCGGCAGCCCGACGGCCTCGAAAATCGTCCGCCACTCGTCGAGCCGCACGTTCGGCGCGTCGTCGGGGCAGGCGGAGATGCAGTCGCCGAACTCCGCCAGTGGGCCGAGGTCGCCGAGGATCGCGATGTCGACGTCGAGGAGTAGGAACCGATCGGTGCGGGGCGTGATCTCCAGGCCGCGGAGCTTGTTGCCCACATGGTGGTCGTGCCGCAGCGGCAGCGGTTCGTGCACCGTGATGCTCGCCCCCACCCGGTCGGCAAGGCGGCGGATGCTCAAGGGCGGCTCGCCGATGCAGGCCACGTGCAGCGGGAACTCGCGGGACGGCCCCGCTCGCTCCGCCCAGCTCGCGAGAAACACGAGCGTGCGGGCCTCGAACACGGCGGTGCCGCCCGTGGAGAAGTCGGGAACCGTGATCACGTCGAAGGGGCGCATGGGGGATCACGCTAGCACGGCGCGGCGGCGCGAAACAGGGCGGTTTTGGTGGGCGAAGGGGGCAAGGGGGACGCAGCCCGCGGGGGCTGCGAAACCTGGGTTTTCTGGCGGCCGCTCGCCGTCGGCTCGCCTGCGTTCGGCTCACCCGGAGCGCGGCTGCCTGCCGATATCCAGCGCTGCGGCCGTGCCGCCTCAGGGGATTGCCATGCAGGTCAAGGGATACGTCGTTCACCTCGAGCGGGCCGCAGGCCGCCGGCCCCAGGCGCTCGAACTCACGCACACGCTGCCGGTGCCCACCGTCATCCTGCCGGCGGTCGATGGCCGGGCCCTCGACGACGCCACGAAGCGGCGGTATGTCCGCCGGCGGCTGCATGCCCCGCGGTATCCCTTTCAGCTGCTCGACGCCGAGATCGGCTGCTTCCTCTCGTATCGCCGGGCCTGGCAGGCGATCCTCGACGACGGCTGCGACGCGGGCCTGATCGTGGAGGATGACGTCGCCCCATGCTCCCCGCGGTTCGACGAGGTGCTTGCCACCGCCATGGCCACCATCCGGCCCGGCGAATACATCCGCTTTCCGCTCCTCGACCGGACCGATCGCGGCCCCGAAGCTCGCGACGTGGACGGCGCGCAGCTCCTCGAGCCGAGGCTGCCGGGGCTGGGCATGCAGATGCAGCTCGTGGAACGCGACGCCGCCCGCCGGCTCCTCGACGCCACGACCGTCTTCGACCGGCCGGTGGACTGCGTGGTGCAGATGCAGTGGCTGCACGGGGCCCGCGTGCTCGCGGCCCTGCCGGTGATCGTCCGCGAGATCGACTTCCAGCTCGGCGGCAGCGTGATCCAGATGAAGCGGGCCGGTCTCGTTCACAAGGCGATGCACGAGATCCAGCGGCCGATCGCCCGCCTCGCGGTCCGGGCGATCAACGAGCGGTGGCGGCGGCGGCACGCGGCCTGACGATGGTCTACGTCGTTCTCGGCATGCACAAGTCGGGCACGACGCTGGTGACGCAGATGCTGCACCAGTCGGGGATCGCGATGGTCGAGGAGGCGGACGCCACCGTCGGCTACGACGACGGCAACCAGTGGGAACGGGAGGCCACGAAGCAGGCCAACCACTCCCTGCTGGGAAGCGCCGGGCTGTACAGCCTCCATGCCCGACGGCGCGGGCCGCTGCGGATCACGGACGAGACGGCGGGCCGCATGCGGGAGATCGCGGCGGAGTGCGCGGCGCGTCATCCGGACTGGGGCTTCAAGGATCCGCGGACCTGCCTGACCTACGACGCCTGGTCGCGCGTGCTGCCGCCGCATCGGCTGATCGTGGTCTACCGCCGCCCCGAGGAGGCCTGGACGCACTACTGGAACAGCACCCGCGGGTCGCGTCGTCTCACCGTGCTGCGGGAGTTCCTGCCGCGATGGTGCGAGTACAACGCGGCGATCCTCCAGGCGCTCGAGACGACGTCGATGCCGTCGATCGTGCTCCACTACTCCCGGCTGATGGAGGACGACCGCGAGTTCGACCGGCTGCGGGCGTTCCTCGGCCGCGACCTCTCCGACCAGCGGCGGCCCGGCATGCGGCGCAGCCGGCCGCGGCCTTCGGTGTCGTATGCGCTGGCCTGCGGCCTGCACCGGCTGCGGGGCGGCGTCGCGCCGGCGGCGATCGTCGCGGGGCTCGAGCGCCGCGGCGGCTGAGGCGGGCTCACCAGTCGGCGAGGCCGACGGCCGCCTGCAGTCGCGGCAGGAGGCCGGGCCGGCGGCCGATCACCACGTCGCGATCGTCGACCTCGAAGCCCGTGGGAATGCCGCGGCCGCGGCGGAGCCCTTCGGCACAGCCCTTGAGCAGGCGGCCGCCGCTGGTGCTCTCGCCGAGCACCAGCGCGTTGGCCGAGATGGCGTAGAGCCGCTGGTCATCCGGGAGCGTGGCCCGCCGATGCAAGTCGTCCATCTGCTTCGCCGCCGCGATCACCTCCGGAAAGCCGCCGAACAGCGTCCGCAGCACCTTCACCCGGAGCAGCTGGTGCAGCCAGATCTGCCGGTAGTCGTGCCGCCGCAGCCAGCGGAGACCGCCGAGCGCGAGCGGTTCGGGGTCGCGGAGAGCGGCCAGCGAACGGGCCTTCACGATCGACAGTCCGCAGATCTCGGGGCCGGCGTGCCGCAGGGCGGCATCGACGGCGGCGCGGGCCGCGGGCACGTCGATCCAGAGCGGATACTTGTCGTCGATGCACCACCACACCCAGGCGTCGTCGTCGAGGCCGGCCAGCAGGCCGAGAACCGCGGAGCGGAATCGTCCCCTGCCCTCTCCCTCGTCGGTCGGCACCGTCTCGACGAGGCCAGGGTGCCGCGCGGCCACGGGGCGGGCGGCGGTGCCGTCGGGAATCCGGAACCGCAGCGGATGTCCGGGCCAGAGCCGGCCGTAGGCCTCGATCATGTGTTCGGCGATCGGCACGTGCTTCTGGCAGGTGAGCACGATCGCCGGCAGCGGCCCGGTCATGCGGCCCTCCCCAGCGACCACCGCACGACCCGCTGCCTGATGCCGAGCGCCGGCCGGTCGGGCTCGTAGCCCCAGCGGGCCATCCACGCGCTGCAGGCGTCTTCGATCGCGCGAATCTCGGCGGGCCGGAGCACCGTGCGATAGCCCCCCACCGCGCCCGAGGCGATGTGGTTGTGGTGCAGCAGCGAATGCGTGTCGTACTTCACGGCCTCGCCCCGCTGACGCACCTCCTGCACCGCCACGGTCCGTTCCCGCTGCCGGTCGGCGGCGTAGTCCGCCGCGATGCGGTCGGCGTCGCCCGGCGCAAGCGGCATGCCGAGCATGCCGGCGATCCGGATCGTCTCCCCGGGCAGGTCGGCCGAGAGCCGGTCGTAGCGGGAGACCATCGCCCCGGGCACCGTCGCCCACTCCTCGAACCGCGTGGTCCAGTGCTGCAGTCGGCCGATCCGCCAGATGTGCCGGAAGG
Source organism: Planctomycetaceae bacterium (assembly GCA_046076065.1). Taxonomy (GTDB): domain Bacteria; phylum Planctomycetota; class Planctomycetia; order Pirellulales; family UBA1268; genus QWPN01. The sequence goes on from JBJTRH010000040.1 coordinate 9,601, forward strand.
TCCAGTTGTTCTTCCGCATCGCCGACACGACCACGTCGCGGATGTCGCGGTGCGCGGTGATCACGATTCCGCCGCGGTCCCGGAGCTCGTCGCGGATCGCGTCGCTCAGGCCGTGGGCCTTGAACACGAGCATCCGCTGGCCGGCGTCGTGGGCGGCGCGGACCTCGCCAAACGCCTCCGGCTTGTGGAAGGTGACCCGCTCGCCGCGGCCGGCCTGCTCCACGAGGTGCGCCGCGATCTGGTACTGCACGGTCGAGCCCGAGCGGTGCATGCCGCTGCAGAACACCCACATCCCACACCTCGCTTGCTGGCTTCGTCGGCACCGGCCTCGCGGCCGGCAGAAACACGTCAGGCGGCCCGGGCCGCCGCCTCTCGTCCCGGGCACCATCCGATCAGGTCGCGGAGTCGCCGCTGGTGCGGCTCGAAGAAGGCCTCGAGCCGGCGGATCGCGGCGGCATCGGACGGCGGCTCGGTGCGGCTGGCGTTGCGGACCGCGAACGTGGCCGGCCGCCAGGGATCGAGCTCGAGGAATTGGAGCAGTTCGTCGAGCACCGTCGCCGGGTCGGTGAACAGCCGGCCCGCATCGATCGGGAGGAGCTGCGCGGCGGGAAACTCCGCCCGCCACCGCAGGAACTGGTCCGCGTAGCAGCCGCGGGCCTTGTAGGAGAAGTATTGGTGGGCGGGGCTCGCGTGATGCGGGTCGGCGAGGAACTGCGCCTCGGTATCCGTGAGCCGCTCGTCTTCCGCGGCGAGCGCCGCGGCGAACGGGAGGGGCTCGCGGCCGTCGCGGACGTTCTTGCGGAAATGCGACACCGCCCGGGCCACGGGGTCGCGGAGCAGGAACACGATCCTGGCGTCGGGCACGACCTTGCGGACGCGGGCGGGCACGGCGGGGTGGAACATGTAGTAGGGACTCGACTCGAACGGCCGCGAGTCGCCGCCGTCGGCGAGCCGCCGCAGCGGCGTGAACTGGCGGCGATACCACGCCGGCCCGCGGGCGAACTGCAGGTCGAAGAAGTGCACCTCCTTGCGTCGCGAGGGCGACACCTGGGGGTGGTCGGCCAGCCAGTCGAAGAGCGACGTCGTGCCGCACCGCATGCCGCCGGCGAGGATGACGGCCGGTAGCCCGCGGCGGGTTCGCGTGCAGGCGTCGGCGACGACGCGGCAGGCATCGGCGATCCGACGCCGGGCGGCCGTCAGCGGACGTGGAACCGAGCGGGCTGGCATGGCGGGGACGATAGGGATCCCGCTCCCGTGGGGCAACGGAGGCGGTGTCGCCGACGCAGTTCCCCCAGCCTCTCGCAGCCGCCCCGTCGGCCGGTATAACCTCCACCCCCGACATGATTGCGGCCGCGATCCTTTCCTGATGATGCTGACCTCGTTCGCGAGCGCCGAGGACCCCGTGCTGTCTGCCATCGACGACTGGATCGCCCGCGACGCGATCCCGTTCACCGACGACGGCATCGACCGCATGGTCGCGACGATGCCCGAGGTGGAACTGCTCGGCTTCGGCGAATCGCTCCATGGCGGCGAGGAGATCCTGCAGTTCCGCAACCGGTTGTTTCAGCGACTCGTGGAGCGGCACGGCTTCAAGGCGATCGCCATCGAGAGCAGCTTCCCGCAGGCGCGATTCGTGAACGACTACGTCTGCGGCGGCGGCGACCAGCCGAACGTCGCCGACTGGATCAGCAACGGCATGGGGTTCCTGGAGGCCAACCGGGAGCTGATCGAGTGGATCCGGCAGCACAACGCGAAGACCGGCGACCGGGTGCACTTCCATGGCTTCGACATGCCGCTCGGGAAGATGGCGTTCGCCAGCCCGCGGCTCGTGCTCGAGCGGCTCTACGACCTCGTGCCGGATCGCCGTGACCGCCTCGAGAGCCTGATCGGCGCCGACGCCGACTGGGAGAACCCGGCCGTGATCGGCGACCCGACCAAGGGCGTCGGCGGCACGCCGCGGGCGAACGACCTGCGGATCGAGGTCGAGGAGATCGTGGCCGAACTCCGCCGCCGCCGTCCGGAACTCGACGAGGCCCGCTGCGCCGCCGCGTTGCACGACGCCCGCGTCGCCCGCCAGCTCCTCGCCGCCCATGCCGCGATGGCCCGGAAGGCCGGGTATGCGGAGGTGCTCGGCATCCGCGACACGATCATGGCCGACAACCTGGAGTTCATCCTCGAGCAGGAACGCGGCCGCGGGCGGGTGCTCGCGTTCGCCCACAACAGCCACCTCAAGCGGGGCCGGATGCACTGGCGGATGGGTGACGTGACCCACGAATGGTGGCCGGCGGGGGCGCACGTGTCGCGGTCGCTGGGCCGGCGCTACGCCGTGATTGGAACCGGCGTGGGCACGTCGGAGGAGAACGGCATCACCGCGCCGGAGGCCGGTTCGCTGGAGGGCCGGTTCGACGCCGCCGTGCTCATCTCCGCCGCGTCGGCGCCAGCGGCGGGGGTCGCGCGGCTGCCTCTCCGCACGGGCAGCCGGCGGAATCCGACCTATTTCCCATGGACGGGCGACTGCCTCACCGACTACGACTGGCTCGCGTTCGTGCCGACGACGACCTACCAGCGGGGTGGCCCGCCGCTCCACGCCTGGGATCCGGAGCCGCCGGCGGACGACGCTTCACGGTGATGGCGGCCGCGACGCGCGGTGGTCATTGCCAACCGACCTTCGTTCGCCACAATCATCTCGACGGTCGGCCGGTTCTTCAACGCCGCAGGCTCACCTTGGCCATCTCCACCGCACCGCGCGTGGCTGCCCATCCGGGCATCCACTGGGAATACCTCGTTCCCATCACGACCGTCCATCTGCTCGCCTGCCTGGCGCTCACGCCGGCCTTCTTCAGCTGGCCGGGCGTTGTCCTGGCCCTCGTCGGCACCGCCGTGTTCGGCACGCTGGGCATCAACCTCTGCTACCACCGGCTGCTCGCGCACCGCAGCCTCAAGGTGCCCCGCTGGCTGGAGCGGACGCTCGCCACCGTCGCGCTCTGCTCGCTGGAGGACACGCCGTCGCGCTGGGTGGCCAACCACCGGCTCCACCACGCCCACTCCGACGATCCCCAGGATCCGCATTCCCCCCGGACCGGGATCGCGTGGTCGCACGTGGGCTGGCTGTTTCACCGCGCCCCCGAACGGAAGACGTGCTCCTTCTTCGATCGCTATGCCCGCGACATCCTCGCCGACCGGTACTTCCGCTTCCTAGAGCGGCATCCGACGGCGATCATGTGGATCTACGCCATGCATGCGGCGATCTTCTGGGCGGTCGGTCTGCTCGTGGGCCGCTGGGTGGGGGGCGACTGGACGGCCGGCCGCGCCTGCGCGGCGACCTGCCTCGTGTGGGGCGTGTTCGTCCGCACGGTGCTCGTATGGCACATCACGTGGAGCGTGAACTCGCTGACGCACCTCTTCGGCTACCGTTCGTACGAGACAAACGAAGACAGCCGCAACAACTGGCTCGTCGCGATCCTCGCCATGGGCGAGGGCTGGCACAACAACCACCACCACGACCCGGCGAGCGCGTCGGTGCAGCACCGGTGGTGGGAGATCGACGTCACGTACTACGTGATCCTCCTCCTCGAGCGGCTCGGCCTGGCCACCGACGTGATCGCGCCCCGGCACGTGCGGCGGGCCGCGTCGCGGTGAGGCGAGCCACCGCGGCCGCGCGGCGGTTTACCGCGGCGCTTCCAGCTCCGCCATGGCCCGGCCCAGGGCGAGCCCCACGTCCATGTAGAGTCCGGCGTTCCAGAAGTAGTGGTATCCCTGCTTGCTCGGTGAGGCCTCGGGGTCGGGCCACAGGGGCCGCACGTCCACCGCCTTCACGGTGCCCTTGAACTCCGGGTGCTTGCCCGAGTCGCCATCGACGGCCAGCTGCGCCTCCGCGATCGTGAGTCCGGGGCCTTCGCGGCCCGGGTTGCCGCAGCCCGTCGCGAGCACGAACTTCGCGTTCGGGGCGTTGAAATCCTTCCGCAGCGCCTTGATCAGCCGCACGAGGTTGTCCTCGTAGTGCGATGCGTGGACGGGGTTCTGATCCTTGTGGCCCTGCCACCACACGAACCCCGCCACCTCGTAGCCGTGCGTGGCCTCGGGGTAGTAGGTCGCCAGGTCGGCGAGCACCCGCTTGGCGTTGCCCACATCGTCGTCGTACTGCTTGCCCGCATACCAGTCGATCGGCTTGCCCTGCTTATCGAGCCACGGCGGCGGCTCCGTGGCCGTGCCCTTCGCGGGGTCGGCGGGCCAGGAATCGGGGCTGTCCCCATAACCGGCGAAGACCTTGCCATCGGCCAGGTATCGCTCGCTTCCCGGCGGCAGCAGGTCCCAGCCGAGGCTCCGGTTGCCGATGCAGGCCTTGAGCAGGAGCACGGGTTCCTCGTGGACCGTGCCCATCACGTGGCCGAAGCCGAGTTCGGGCCCGAACCGTCCCCGAACGGGCGGCGTGAGCCAGGCGTCGCGTTTGAGCTCCATGCGGCCCCGGTTCTGCATCACGAACACGTCGCGGACGTCATGTCGAACCGTCCATCCACCGGCGTCGTCGACGAGGAACGGATACTGGCCGGCCGTCACGAGCGTGGCGAGGGTGCCCGGCGTGCCCTCGGGCTCGACGGTGCCGAAGCCCAGCATGTTGGACTGGCCCATCAGGATGTAGACCTTCACGGGCTTGGTCATGTCGGCGGCCGCGCCGTCCGGGTCGGGCAGAGGATCCGGGAGTTCGGCACGAACGCCGGACACGGCGACCAGCGCGGCGAACACGAAGGCGAGGACTGCCGGAGGACAAGCGATGCGCGGCATGGTGCGAGTCTCCGTGGCGAGCGGGCGGCGGGATCATCCTGCTCGGCCCGCTGGCGTTCAGTAGGCGTAGGCGAAGCCGCTGTACCCGCCAGACGGGCTGCCGATGCCGTCGAGCGACCAGTTGTAGCTCGTGTAGAGTGCCAGCCGCTGCGTCGCGTTCCATTGCACGCCGAGCCCGCTGACGAGGTCGGACGGGAAGTAGGGGACGCCGGCCCCGTTGTAGAAGCCCTGGTAGAAGACCGCGACGGTCTCGGTGAGCTGCTTCTGCACGGCCCACTGCACGCCGAGATCGGGCAGGCTGAGGATGTCGGGGATGCCGTTGCCTCCGGTGCCATACAGGCCCAGGTTCCACTCGATCAGCCAGTCGCCGGGCAGGCGGTGATCGACCAGCAGCACGAGCCCAGGCTCCGTGCCGACCTCGAAGGGCTTCGACGCGATGCCGGTGAGCACGAAGGCTTCAAGGCCGACGATCGGCGCATAGAGCTGGTCGGCGTCGCCCCAGAGGTGCACCTTCAGGTCGAAGACCAACGGCGCGAAGCCGTCCACGGCGGGCCCCGCGTCGGTCGCGCCGACGACCGTGGGTCCCTGGCTGATGATTCGCAGCTCGCAGTTGTCGGTGAGCCCGGTCCGCATCATGA